>CAXUES010000080.1:5672-9142 GCA_964250185.1 uncultured Solirubrobacteraceae bacterium
ACACGCTCTCGACCCTGGCGGCGGTCGGGCGCCTCGGCGCCCTCGTGCAGCGCGGGCCCGACGCGGTCGTCGTGCGCGGCACGACCCTGCGCGAGGCCGCGACGACCGACGGGCCCATCGACGTGGGCAACGCGGGCACGCTCATGCGGCTCCTCCCGGGCTGGCTCGCCGCGCAGGAGGGCCGCTCGTGGACGCTGGACGGCGACGCCTCCATCCGCCGCCGGCCCGTCGACCGCGTCCGGATCCCGCTGGAGCAGATGGGGGCGCGCATCGAGGCGACCGAGGGCCGCTTCCCGCCGTTCGTCGTCCACGGCGCCCGGCTGCGGGCGATCACGTACGCGATGCCCGTGGCCTCCGCGCAGGTGAAGTCGTGCGTGCTGCTGGCCGGCCTGGCCGCCGACGGCACGACGACCGTGGTGGAGCCGGCACCGAGCCGCGACCACACCGAGCGGATGCTCGCCGCCGCGGGCGTCACCGTCGGCCGGGAGGGCGACCGCGTCTCCGTCCTCAACCACGACGAGCTCGTGCTCGACGACATCGACGTGCCCGCCGACCTCTCCAGCGCCGCCTTCCTCATCGCCGCCGGCGTGCTCGTGCGCGAGTCGCGCCTCGTGCTCAGCGACGTCAACGTCAACTGGACCCGGACGGGGTTCCTGCGCATCCTCGCCCGCATGGGCGGGATCGTCCTCGGCGACCTGGAGCCCGAGGGCGCGCCGATCACCCCGGGGGAGCCGACGAGCGACCTCGACGTGACCGCCGGCCCGCTGACGGGCACGACCGTGCGCCCCGAGGAGGTCGGCCCCGCCATCGACGAGCTCCCGCTCGTGGCGCTGCTGGGCTGCTTCGCCGAGGGGGAGACCGTCGTGACCGGCGCCCAGGAGCTGCGCCTGAAGGAGTCCGACCGCATCCAGACCGTCGTGGACGGCCTCAGCGGCCTCGGCGCGCGGATCGAGGCGACCGAGGACGGCTTCGTCGTGCAGGGCACCGGCTCCCTGCGGGGCGGCACGATCGACGCCCACGGCGACCACCGCCTGGCCATGCTCGGCGCGGTGGCGGGCCTCGCCTCGCGGGAGGGCGTCACCGTCGAGGGCTTCGAGGCCGCGGCGGTCTCCTACCCCGGCTTCGGCGCCGACCTGGCCACGCTGGGCGCCTGAGGGCCGGCCGCCCCAGCAGCAGCGGCGGCGTCGTCCGCCCGCAGCCCTGGGACGAGCAGGAACATCGCCAGCGGCGCGCCCAGGCCGAGCAGCCCCGCGCCGATGAGCGTGGCGTCCGTCCCGACGAGCGCGGCGATCGGCCCGGTGAGGGCGAAGGAGACCGGGGCGAGGCCGAGCGACACGAGCCAGTCCAGCGACGAGGCCCGGCCGAGCATCCCGGTCGGCGTCCGCGTCTGCATGAGCGTCGACCAGACGACCATCCCGACCGAGATGCCGAGGCTCTCCCCGAAGGCGAGCAGCGCGAGCTGCCACGTCGCCGTGCCCAGGGCGTAGCCGCAGACGGCGAGCGAGCAGAGCCCCCAGGCGACGTACATCGTCCGCAGCTTGCGCACGGGCAGGTCGCGCTGGCCCATGACGAGGCCGCCCACGACGCCCCCGAGCCCGCCGACGGCCAGGACGGTGCCGTAGGCGCCCGCGCCCAGGCCGAGGTCCTCGCGGATGACGAGGGGCAGCAGCACCTCGATCGGGCCGATGGTCGTCATGAGGCTCACGGCGACGGTGATGAGCGTCGCCCAGAACCAGGGCTGGGTGCGCCCCCAGGCCGCCGCCTCGCGGATGGAGCCGGCCGTCGCGTGGGCGTCCGGGTCGGTGCGCGCGAGCTCGGGGCGGGTCCGGATCGCCAGGACGCAGCCCACCGCGACGGCGAAGCTCGCCGCGTCGACGAGGAAGGCCGTCCCCGAGCCGAGCGTCGCCACGAGGATCCCGCCGACCGCCGGGCCGAGCAGGCGGACCATGAGCGGCCGGGTGACCTCCTGCAGCGCGTTGGCCTGGGGCAGCCGGTCGCGCTCGACGAGCCGGGGGAGCAGCGCGGTCGAGGCGGGCGTGAAGAAGGCCTCGCCCGTCCCGAAGCAGAAGCCGAGGACGACGAGCTGCCACACCTGCGCGGTGCCCGTGACCGCCAGCAGGCCCATCGCTGCGACGCACAGGCCCCGCGCGATGTCCGCGCCGACCATGAGCCGGCGCCGGTCCACCCGGTCGGCCACCCGGCCGCCGAGCAGCAGGAAGCCGACCAGGCCGACCGACCAGGCCAGCCCGACGAGCGAGAGCGCCGCCGGCGAGTCGGTCAGGTCGTAGACCTGCCAGGCCAGCGCCACGAGGTAGATCCCGTCGCCCAGCAGCGAGATCGAGGTGCCGACCCACCACAGCGCGTAGTCGCGGGCCCGCAGCGGCGTGAGGATGCGCGGGAGCGCCACGCCACGAGCATGGCGCTCCCGAGTGGTCAGGCGCTCAGCGCGTACAGCGTGCCCGCGCTCGTCGAGACCCCGGACACGGCCTTGCCGTGGGCGGTGATCCAGGCGGTCAGCGCGCTCGACGAGCCCCCGCCGCGGCCCATGCCGCCGCCTCCGGAGACCAGCACGTACTTCAGCTCGCCGCTGGAGACGAGCTTCGCCAGCCCGCTCACCGTGGGGGCGGGGTCCGAGCCGCCGAAGCCGCCGATGGCGACCACGGGCTCGCCCGTGGCCAGGATGATCGGCGCCGCGGTCTGCGAGCCGAACGCCGCCACGAGGTACTTGGCCGAGCCCTGGTGGGCCTGCAGGTAGCTGATGAGCGAGGCGTCGACCGCGCCGCCGCCCAAGCCGCCGCCCGTGGGAGCGCCGGTCGGGCGGGTCCCGCCGCCCGGGCCGCCGAAGCCGCCGCGACCGCCGCCGAACCCGCCGCCGCCCATGCCCGACGTCTGCGAGATGCTCGCCGGACCCGCCAGGACGTTGTTGCCGTCCAGCGACCGACCCAGGTTCGCCACCGCGTAGGCGGCCGGGCCGGCGAGCAGCGCCACCGTCCCCGCCACCGCCGCGACGGCGGCCATGCGCCGCACCCCGCGCGGCTCCACCCGGGCCGCGAGCCCGGCGAGGACGGCGAGCACCGCGGCGACCCCGACGACCAGGCGCAGCCACGGGGCGTAGTCCGCCGTGCGCGAGAGCAGCACGACGGCCAGGGCGGCCGTGCCGAGCACGGAGGCGGCCAGCACGCCGGAGGCGAACCACGAGCGCCGGGCGAGCGGCACCAGGACCGCCACCCCGATGGCCGCGAGCCCGGCGACGGCCGGCGCCAGCGCGCTCGTGTAGTACGGGTGGAAGGTCCCCTCGGCGAAGCTGAAGATCACGACGTGCACCACGACCCAGAGGCCGAGCAGCACCACGACGGCGCGGCGCAGGTCCGTCCGCGGGGCGCGCCGGGTCGCGACCAGGCCGGCGACGAGGCCGACGAGCGCCAGGGGCAGCAGCCAGGCGACCTGCCCGCCGACCTGGTCGTTGAAGA
>CAXUES010000080.1:9152-10295 GCA_964250185.1 uncultured Solirubrobacteraceae bacterium
GAGCCGCAGGGCGCCCGCGGTGCCGCCGAAGCTCGCGCCGCCGCCCATCCCGCCGCCTTCGCCGAAGATCCGGCCCAGGCCGTTGTAGCCCAGGATCAGGTCCCAGGCCGAGCCGTCCGTGGAGCCGCCGATGTAGGGCTTCGAGCCCGGCCACAGCGAGACGGCCGTCGGCCAGGCCGCGCTGACGACCACGGTCACCACGCCCGCGCCGGCGAGCTGGCCGAGGCGGCGGCGCAGCGGCACGGGCGCGGCCAGGAGGTAGGCCCCGCCGAGCGCGGGGAGGACCATCCAGCCCTGGAGCATCTTGGTCATGAAGGCCAGGCCGACGGCGACGCCCGCCCACAGCAGCCACCTGGTGGCGCCGCGCTCGATCGCGCGCACCGTCAGGTAGCCCGAGAGGACGAGCAGCAGGACGAGCAGCGCGTCCGGGTTGTTGACCCGGGCGATCGCCACCGTGATCGGCGTGACGGCCAGCGCGAGCGCGGCCGCGATCCCCGCTGCGGGCCCGAACGCCCGGCGCACGGTGGCGTGCAGCAGCGCGACGGCACCGAGCATGCACAGCCCCTCGGGGGCGAGCATGGCGGCGCTGGAGAAGCCGAAGATCCGGGTGGACAGGCCCATGAGCCAGATCGACAGCGGCGGCTTGTCCACGGTGATGAAGCTCCCGGGATCCAGCGAGCCGAAGAACCACGCCTTCCAGTCGAGGCTCGCCGACTTCACGGCGGCGGCGTAGAAGTCGTTGGAGGTCCCGTTGCGGGAGACGTCCCACAGGAAGAGGACCGCGGCCAGCGCGAGCACCGCGAGCAGCCCGGGCCGCGCCCAGCGTGGCGCGGCGCTGCGGACGTCGGCCGCCTCCCCTGCGTGATCTGGCGCGGGCAGGGGAGCCGCCGGACGGGGCGGCGACAGGGTCGAGGAGCTCATGCGAGCACCCTCCCGACCCACCGCGCGAGGGCCCTTGGCGCTCCCTGGGAGTCCCCTGGGTCGGACGGGCGCCATGATGGACACGTGCTCGTCGCCATCGACGGCCCCGCCGGGGCCGGCAAGTCCACGGTGGCCCGCGCGGTCGCCGCCGCCCTGGGGTTCACCTACCTCAACACCGGGTTCATGTACCGGACCGCCGCGCTGGCCGGCCAACGGGGCCTG
>CAXUES010000081.1:0-10272 GCA_964250185.1 uncultured Solirubrobacteraceae bacterium
GGCGTCCTGGTTGTAGAGGCCGCTGTTGAGCACGTAGAGCCGGGTGCCGTCGGGACCCCAGTCGGTGTCGGGCGTCCCGTCCGGGCGCAGCGCGACGACGGTGACGGCGAGCTGGCCCATCGCGTCGGTCCCCCGGCCGGCGACGTAGATGCGGTCTGGCGTGACGGCCAGGGCGCTCACCGAGGAGAGCGCCGGCAGCCGCACGACCGCGCCCTCGGGGCCGAAGGACGCATCCGCGAAGCCGCTCGCGGCGTCCATCCGCGTGACGTAGGCGACCTGCCTGCCGTCGGCCTGCGTCGTCCCACCTCCGACGAGCAGCTGGCCGGCGGGGGTCAGCCGCGTGGCGTAGGCGTACGAGCTCGGACTGGACGGGACCTGCGAGTAGGTGCGCACGATCGCCCCGCCGGTGCCGAAGGCCGGGTCGGCCGCGCCGGCCGGCGTGAGCCTGACGACGGCCAGCGCGCCCGAGAGGGGGCCGCTGAACTTCGGCTGGTAGGCCCCGACGACGTAGGCGCTGCCGTCGGGCGTCGCGGTGAACGCGGTGGTGAGGTAGGAGGCGTCTGCGGCGGGCGGCTGCACGCTGGCCAGCCCGCCGGTGCCGTAGGCGACCTCGGGCGCGCCCGCGTCGGTGAGCCGCGCGGCGCTCGCGTCGAAGCCCCGGGGCACGAGCCGGCTGACGCCCGTGAGCACGCCGCCACCCGTGAGCGGGACGACGCCGATCGCCTGCGAGCTGTCGTTGGCCATCCCGCGGGTCGACCACTGCCGGCGGAAGGCGCCGCCGTCCCCGAACGACCCGTCCAGGGTCCCGGCGGCGGTGGCCCGGACGACCAGCGAGGTGCCCGGCGCGCCGCCTGGTGCGGGCGACTGGCCCGAGGCGACGACGCGACCCGCGCCGTCCACGGCCACCGCGCGCAGGTCGACGGCGCCCGCGCTGCCGGCGGGTGGCGGCACGGCCAGCGTGCCGGCCGCACCGAAGCCCGGGTCCAGGTCGCCGGGCCGTGCCGCCGCCGTGGCCGGGAGGGCCAGGGCGACGGCGAGCACGACGCAGAGCGGGGCGCAGCGCATCCGCGCCACGCTGCCAGGCGCCCCGTCGCGGCGCAAGCCGCCGCGACAGGAGGAGGCCGCTAGGCCATGCGCACGTCCCAGCGATCCAGGTCCATGACCTTCGCCCACGCGGCGACGAAGTGGTCCACGAACAGGTCGTCGCCACCCTTCTCGGCGTAGACCTCGGCGACGGCGCGCAGCTCGGAGTTCGAGCCGAACACGAGGTCGGCGCGCGTCCCGCTCCAGCGCTTCTCGCCCGAGGCCCGGTCGACGCCCTCGAAGAGCCCCGCGTCCTGCGGGGTGGCCTTCCACTCCGTGGCCATGTCGAGCAGGTTGACGAAGAAGTCGTTCGTCAGCTTGCCCGGGGTCTCGGTCAGCACGCCGTGGGTCGAGCCGCCCTGGTTGGCGCCCAGCACGCGCAGGCCGCCGACGAGGACGGTCATCTCCGGCGCGCTCAGCGTCAGCAGGTTGGCCCGGTCGACGAGCAGGAACTCCGCGGCCAGGTGGTGCTCGCCGGAGAGGTAGTTGCGGAAGCCGTCGGCGGTCGGGCGCAGCCAGTCGAAGGACTCGACGTCGGTCTGCTCGTCCGTGGCGTCCACGCGCCCGGCGGTGAACGGCACCTCGACCTCGCGGCCGGCCTCGCGGGCGGCCTGCTCCACGCCGGCGTTGCCGGCGATCACGATGAGGTCGGCGAGCGAGACGCGCACGCCCGAGCCGTTCTGGCGCGAGTCGAAGCCCGACTTGATCTCCTCGAGCTTGGCCAGCGTGGCGCCGAGCTCCTCCGGGTCGTTGACCTCCCAGTCCTTCTGGGGGGCCAGGCGCACGCGGGCGCCGTTGGCCCCGCCGCGCTTGTCGCTGCCGCGGTAGGTCGAGGCCGAGGCCCAGGCCGCCTTGACCAGCTGCGCCGGGGTCAGGCCGCTGTCGAGCACCTCACGCTTCAGCGCGGCGGCGTCCTCGGGGGTCACCGTGCGCTCGGGCGGCGCGGGGAGCGGGTCCTGCCAGATGAGCTCCTCGGAGGGGACCTCCGGGCCGAGGTAGCGCTGCTTGGGGCCCATGTCGCGGTGGGTGAGCTTGTACCAGGCGCGGGCGAAGGCGTCGGCGAGCTCCTCCGGGTGCTCCAGCCAGCGGCGGGTGATCTTCTCGTAGGAGGGATCGGTCCGCAGCGCGATGTCGGTTGTGAGCATCGTCGGCGGGCGACGGTCGTGCTCGGGGTCCTGGGGACCGGGCACCTGGCCCGCGCCGCCGCCGTCCTTGGGCTGCCACTGGTGGGCGCCGCCCGGGGACTTGGTCAGCTCCCACTCGAAGCCGTAGAGGTTCTCGAGGTAGAGGTTCGTCCACTCGGTCGGCTTCTGCGTCCACGTGACCTCGATGCCCGAGGTGATCGTGTCGGCGCCGTGGCCGGTGCCGAAGCTGTTGGCCCAGCCGAGGCCCTGGGCCTCCAGCGGGGCGCCCTCGGGCTCCGGGCCGATGTGCTGCTCGGGATCGGCGGCGCCGTGGGTCTTGCCGAAGGTGTGGCCGCCGACGATGAGCGCGGCGGTCTCCTCGTCGTTCATGGCCATGCGCCCGAAGGTCACGCGGATGTCGTGCGCGGAGGCGGCGGGGTCGGGGTTGCCGTCCGGGCCCTCCGGGTTGACGTAGATCAGGCCCATCTGCGAGGCGCCGAGGGGGCGCTCGAGGGCGCGGTCGCCGTCGGTCCAGCGCCCGTCGCCACCCAGCCACGTCTGCTCGGGGCCCCAGTAGATGTCGTCCTCGGGCTCGAAGACGTCGGGGCGGCCGCCGGCGAAGCCGAAGGTCTCGAAGCCCATGGTCTCCAGGGCGACGTTGCCGGTCAGGACGATGAGGTCGGCCCAGGAGAGCTGCTGGCCGTACTTCTGCTTGACCGGCCACATGAGGCGGCGGGCCTTGTCCAGGCTCGCGTTGTCCGGCCAGGAGTTCAGCGGAGCGAAGCGCTGCATGCCGGCGCCGGCGCCGCCGCGGCCGTCCACCACGCGGTAGGTGCCGGCGGAGTGCCAGGCCATGCGGATCATGAAGGGGCCGTAGTTGCCGAAGTCGGCCGGCCACCAGTCCTGCGAGGTCGTCAGCGCCTCGGCGATGTCCGCCTTGACCGCGGCCAGGTCCAGCTGCTGGAAGGCCTTGGGGTAGTCGAAGTCCTCACCCAGCGGGTTGGCGACCACCGGGTGCTTGGCCAGGATCTTCAGGTTGAGGGTCTCGGGCCACCAGCTGCGGTTGCCACCGCCCTGGGTCGGGTGCAGCGCGCGGCCGTGGTCGACGGGGCACGCGTTGTCGCGCTCCGTCTCGTTCATCTGGCGCTCGCGGGTCTCGTGCTGTTCGGACACGGGTCTCCTTCGGGATGGGTCGGACGGGGGAGGATCAGGCGGCGTGGGCCGCGCAGGCGGGGCACAGGCCCCGGAAGACGACGTCGGCCTCGTCGATGACGAAGCCGTGGGCGTGCGACGGCGACAGGCAGGGCGCCTCGCCGACCACGCACTCGACGTCCTCGATGGCGCCGCAGGAGCGGCACACGAGGTGGTGGTGGTTGTCGCCGACGCGCGCCTCGTAGCGCGCGACGGAGCCGGGCGGGTCGATGCGGCGCACGAGCCCGGCGGCGCTCAGGACGTCGAGCACGTTGTAGACGGCCTGCACCGAGACGGTGCCCAGCTCGCGGCGGACGTCCTCGACGATCGAGCGGGTGTCGGCGTGGGGGCGGGCCTGCACCGCCTCCAGCACCGCCACGCGCGGACGCGTGACCCGGAGGGAGGCGTGGCGCATGCGGTCCTCGAGCTCGCGCGTCGCCGTCATCGCCGGGCAGTATCGCGCTTCTTCTGGATGAGTTCCAGTTCGCGTGCGTTCTCGGACGCTGCCGGAGCGCGCCTACGCGCGGTGGTCCCGGGGCAAGACGTGACGCGATGACGCTCGACCGCCTCAGCCGGACCGTCCTGCAGCTCGGCATCCTCGGGCTGGGGATCTACGCCGCGACGCTGGCCTACGGGAAGCTGTCGGGGATCATCCTGCCGCTGGTCATCGCGGTGCTCCTGACCGCGCTGGTCGAGCCCGTGGCGCGCTTCCTGCACGAGCGCGCGCGCTTCCCCAAGGCGCTGGCGGCGATCGCCACGGTCGTCCTGGTGATCGCGGTGATCATCGGGCTCTTCGCGCTGGTCATCCCGGGGATCGTCAGCCAGTTCTCCGACATCGAGCGCCAGGTGGTCAACGGCGTCAACCAGCTGCCCCAGCTCCTGCGCGACCTCGGCCTGCGTGACGCGGACGTCGCCAACCTCACGGACAACGCCGTGCAGCGCCTGCGCGACTCGGTCGGGACGATCGCCTCATCGGTCTCCTCGGGCGCGGTGAGCGCGGCGAGCGGCTTCGCGAACGTCGCGACGATCGTCGTGCTGGCCGTCATCCTGGTCATCTACCTGCTCACCGACGGGGTGGGGTTCTGGCGCGGCGCGGTGCGCTTCGCCCCGCCCGAGCGCCGCGTGGACATGGACGCCGCCGGCCGTCGCGCCTGGAACGCGCTGGGGCAGTTCATCCGCTCGCAGGTCCTCGTGGCGGCCATCGACGGCGTCGGGATCGGCGTGGGCCTGGCCATCATCGGCGTCCCGCTCGCGCTGCCCATCGGCGCGCTGACCTTCATCGTCGCCTTCCTGCCCTACATCGGCGCGATCATCGCCGGCCTGGTGGCGATCCTCGTGGCGCTGGCCACCAGGGGCGTTGACGCGGCGCTCGGCGCGCTCCTGGTCACCGTGCTCGTCCAGCAGCTCGAGGGCAACGTGCTCTACCCGCTGCTCATCGGCCGCTCGATCAAGCTGCACCCGCTCACCGTCCTGCTCGGCGTGGGCGCGGGTGGCGCGCTGCTGGGGATCGCCGGCTCCTTCCTGGCCACGCCGCTCATCGCCAGCGTGGCCGCCGCGGCGGGCTGGCTGGATCGCCCGGATGAAGAGGAGGAGCTCGACCACATCCAGCACGACGCCGAGGTGGAGGTCGAGCACCAGCTCGCCGTCCGGGAGGGCAAGGTCGAACCCGACGACGAGTGAGGCCGCTGCAACGCGCGTTGCAGCGGCAGGGGCTGCACCGCAACCTGCGACGGCCCGGTCGGTTACGTTCCCGACGCACTGACCACATGGCCGAGTTCGGACGACCGCGAGCGGCGTCCGGAGCGGGGGACCCACCCGGAGGCGCTGCTCTGACACGGAGCGGCGCATCCACGGGGCGAATCGCCACCTCGGTGGCGTAGCGCGGACTTCGGCCGCGCGAGCCCGACAGCTAACCCCGCAGGCCGCTCACCCGAAGGAGACGACTTGACCGACGTGCGCCCCGAGCGCCTGGCCGACCGGACCGACTACCTCGGCACCGACGGCGACGGCTGGGCCCTGTTCGCCCCGTCCCCCGGCGAGCGCGACCTCGCCGACGACCACTACTGCGAGCGCTCCGCGGAGCGCTCCCTCCAGCGCCGGGCGCGGGTCGCCGCACGCCGGCCGGGCCTCCCGCCCGCGGCCGCGGCGCGCTTCTCCGCCGCGCTCATCGCCGTCGGCGTGGTGGGCGTGCAGGCCACGGACATCGCGGCGGCCGCCCCGGTGACCACGTCCTCCGGGACGCTGCAGGAAGGCGACAGCGGCAGCGCCGTGCGCGCGCTGCAGCGGGCGCTGGGCATCGGCGCCGACGGCGCCTTCGGCAGGCAGACCAAGAAGGCGGTCCGCGCGTTCCAGCGCGCGCACGGCCTCGAGGTCGACGGCGTGGTCGGCCCTGCCACGCGCAGCGCGCTGGGCCTGGGCTCGTCGTCGTCGCGGACGGGGAGCGCGGCCCGGCGGGCGACCGCGGGCAAGAGCGAGGCCGGCGGCTCCACCTCGACCGACGCGGCCTTCGCCACCGTCCCGGCGGCCACCGCGCGTGCCGTGCAGGAGCAGCTCGGCGTGCCGGCCGACGGCGAGTGGGGGCCCGCGTCGGCCCGCGCGCTGGAGGCCTGGCAGTCCGAGCACGGCCTTGAGGCCGACGGCGTCCCGGGTCCGGCGACGCTGCGGGCCATGGGGATCTCCGCCGCCGCCGCGACGTCGGCGCCCGCCTCGGCCTCCGCCTCGACGGGGTCGAGCTCCTCCGCGGTGGAGGCCGCCCGGAGCAAGATCGGCGCGCCCTACGCCTCGGGCGGCAACGGGCCGAGCTCCTTCGACTGCTCCGGGCTGACGGTCTACGCCTTCCGGGCGGCGGGCGTGTCGCTGCCGCGCACGAGCTACGCGCAGTACGGCATGGGCTCCGCGGTGAGCAAGGGCTCCGTGCAGGCCGGCGACCTGGTGTTCTTCAGCACGGCGGGCGCGGGCGCCTCGCACGTCGGGGTGGCGACGAGCTCGAGCACGGTGATCTCCGCGACCTCGCACGGGGTCATGGAGCACTCGTTCACGAGCGGCTACTGGGCCGACTACTACGTGGGGGCGCGTCGGGTGTAGCTCGTCGGAAGGAGCTCCGCCCGTTGCAACGAAGTCCGGGCGATCGGCGGAGCGGACTTCCTCGGGTTGGACGGCGACGGGTGGGCGATCTACGCCCCGGCTCCCGGCGTGCGTGACCTCGGCCACGAGGCGTTCTGCGCCCGCTCGCTCGCCCGGTCGCGGGCGCGGCGGGCTCGGGCCGCCGCCCCGGTGGCGTCGCTGCGCCCGCGCGCCGCGGCGCGCCTGGGCGCGGGCCTGCTCGCCGTGGGCCTCGTCGCGGGCCCAGCCGTCCAGCTCGCGGCCGCCGCCCCGGCGGCCGCGGCCGACGGCGTGCTCCGTGAGGGCGACAGCGGCCCGGCCGTCCGCCGGGTGCAGGCCGCCCTGGGCGTGGGGGCCGACGGGGCCTTCGGGCCGGCCACCGCGCTGGCGGTCCGCCGGCTGCAGCGCGCGCACGGCCTGACCCCGGACGGCGTGGTCGGCCCGGCCACCCGTGCGGCGCTCGGTGGGAGCGGCTCCACCACGTCGCGCGTGCCGCGCGCGACCGCGCTGCGCGTCCAGCGCGCCCTGGGCATCAGTCCCGACGGCGTCTTCGGCCCCGTGACGCGCGCGACCCTCCGCGACTTCCAGCGCCGCCACGGCCTCGTGGTCGACGGGATCCCCGGACCGGCCACCCTCGGCGCGCTCGGGACGTCGGCGGGCAGCGCCGGGAGCGCCTCGCCCGCGGTCGTCGTGGCGGCGATGCGGGCCAAGCTCGGGCTGCCCTACCAGTGGGGCGGCAACGGCCCGGACAGCTACGACTGCTCCGGCCTCACCCAGTACGCCTTCCGCCAGGCGGGGGTCGACATCCCGCGCGTGAGCTACGACCAGGCCTTCGCCGGCGTCCACGCGGACCGCAGCCAGATCCAGGCCGGCGACCTCGTCTTCTGGAGCCTGGCCGGTCCGGGGGCGAGCCACGTCGGCGTGGCCACCGGACCGACCACGGCGATCTCCGCCACGGTCCACCGCGTGCGCGAGGTCGACTTCTCCAGCGGGTACTGGTCCGACGCGTACTTCGGCGCTCGGCGGGTCTGACCGATCGCCTGGCTTGACCCCGGGGGTCGCCGCAGGCGACACTTGCCACAAGAGGGCACCGCAGCGAGGCCGACGGGGCAACGCCGCATGACTTCCGCGCGACCAGCCCAGCGACGGAAGGATCCGGATGCCCGATGCCTCACCCGAGGAACCCGCCGCCCCCGCCGCGGCGACCGACCGACTGCTCTCCATGGTCCGCTCCGCCGGGCCCGACGCCGAGGTGCAGCACGCGCTGGAGGAAGCGCTCGCCGACCTCGATCCGACGCTCGTCGTGCAGCTCCGCGACGCGGGCACGGAGGCCGCGGGGTTCACGCTGACGGGCTGCCCCCCGGTCGACGTGCACCCCACCGCCGCCGCGCTCGTGGCCGCGGCCACAGCGATCGTCGTGGCCCGCGGCGCGCGGGCCGAGGTGGAGCTCGATCCCCTCACGGGCGCGCTGAGCCGCAAGGCGCTGCATCGCCGCATCGACGAGCAGCTGGCCCGCGCCGCGCGGGACCAGCGGCCCCTGACCTGCGGGGTGCTCGACGTCGACGCGTTCAAGCCGATCAACGACACGTTCGGGCACCTGACGGGCGATGTCGTCCTGCGCTGCGTCGTCGACGCGCTGCAGGCCACCGTGCGTCCCTTCGACGTCGTGGGCCGCTTCGGCGGCGACGAGTTCGTCGTGTGCCTCGAGGGCGTGAGCCGCTTCGAGGTGCCGGCCACGGCCGCGCGCCTGCTCGACGCCATCCGCGCGCGCACCCAGGCGGCCGTCGGGCGGGACATCACGTGCAGCATGGGCTTCGCCGTGGCCGCACCGGGCTGCGACCGGGTCGAGCTGCTGCAGGACGCCGACGCCGCGCTGCGCCGGGCCAAGCGCTCCAACACGGGCAGCTTCGAGATCGCCGGTCCCCGCCTCATCGGCCTCGACGGCGGCGGCATCCCGTCGCCTGCGGGCACCGGCGACCTCCGCGCGGCGATGCGGGGCGACACCAGCGTGCGCTTCCAGCCCATCGTCGGGCTCGAGGGCACCGACGGGATGCTCGTCGGCTTCGAGGCGCTGACCCAGGGTCCGGGGACGCTCAGCCGGCCCGACGTCCTGCTCGAGCACGCCCGCCGAGCCGGGCAGCTCGTCGCCCTGGACGAGGAGCTGCACCGCCGGGCCCTGCAGCACGCCGACGCGCAGGGCATGCTCTCGCCGCTGTCGCTCTTCGTCAACGTCGAGGCCGAGACGCTCGTGCGGATCGTCGGCGACGACCGCTTCTGGCGGCGCACCACGGCGCGCTTCGCGTCGGTGAGCGAGATCACCGAGCGCGCGCTGCTCGAGCGTCCGGGCGCGCTGCTGCACGCCTGCGCGCGCCTGCGCGAGCTCGGGTGGGGCATCGCCCTGGACGACATCGACGTCGACTCGCGGGCGCTCTCGCTGCTCCCGCTCATCGCGCCCGACGTCATCAAGCTCGACCTGCAGGTCGTCCAGGACGACGACTTCGACTCCCAGGCCGAGGTGATGATGGCCGTCAGCGCGCAGCGCCACCACGGCGGCGCCCGGCTCCTCGCCGAGGGCATCGAGACCGAGGCGCACCGGCGCCGGGCGCACGCGCTCGGCGCGGACTACGGGCAGGGGTACCTCCTGGGTCGTCCGACGGCCACCATGCCGGCCACCACGGCGACGGGCTCCGTGCCGCGGACGCTCGGGCCGCCGCTCCTGCGCGGGGTCACGCCGTTCCAGCTGCTGTGCGCCGAGCGACCCATCCGCCGGGGGCCCACGGTGCTCATCGACGCGGTGCAGCGGACGATCGAACGCCGCGCGCAGGCCCTCGGGGTGCGCGCCGCGGTGGTCAGCTCGTTCGGGGAGGACTCGGTCGCCGCCGCCGCGCGTCCCCGCCTGCGCGCGCTGGCCGCCGAGGTCGGGATGGTCGGCCTCATCCGTCCCGCGCTCCACCTCGGCGACATCGCACGAGCGGGCCTGCACGAGGTCGAGATGGCCACGGACGACCCGCGCCGCCAGGAGTGGACCACGGTCATCCTCTGCGCCGAGCACAGCGCGGTGCTCAGCGCGCGTCGCGTCGCGCCCGGGAGCGACGAGTGGGAGTACGCGCTGGAGCACGACCGGCAGTTCGCGCTCGCGGTGGCCCACGACCTGGTCAGCCACCTGCCGTAGCGAGGCGCGTGACTTCGGGGCGGGCCGTGCGTTAGAAGGGGCCATGCGCCGCCTCCCGCTCCTGCTCCTCGCGTCGACCGTGCTCGCGCTGCTGCCCGGGTCGGCGACGGCCGCGAGCCGGGCGTGCCCCGCCGAGCCCGGCACGCTGGCCAGGCAGCACCTCGGGCGCGTCTGGCACCAGGGCCGCTCGCTCTACGCGTGCACCATCGTCGGAGGGGCGCGTCCGCACGCGCGTCGCATGGGGCCCTGGACGCCGAGCTCGCGCGTGGCCTTCGACGGCGCCTCGGTGGCGTGGACCACCCGGGTGCAGCGCGACGGCACGGGGGTCGACCGCCTGTGGGCCGGCGCGGCGATCGACGGCTCCCGCTGGCTGTCCGGGGCGCAGGCGCTGCCCGCCACGAGCGACGCGCCGGCGGGCGAGGCCCGCGTCGCCGGCCTGCGCTCCATCGGCACGGCGGTGGCCTGGGTCACCGACGGCTCCGTGCTGGGGCTCGCCGCCGAGGACCCGCAGGACGACGAGCCGACGACCCTGGCCACGCCGCCCGTGACGCTCGTCCCCCTCGAGGGACGGCTGCTCGGCGGCGCCTGGCCCGAGACGCC
>CAXUES010000082.1:0-2141 GCA_964250185.1 uncultured Solirubrobacteraceae bacterium
GGCGAGAAGTTCTTCAGCGACAGCACCGTCTACCTCGAGCGCTACCTGCCCAACCCGCGCCACGTCGAGGTGCAGATCCTCGCCGACACGCACGGCAACGTCATCCACCTCGGCGAGCGCGACTGCTCCATCCAGCGCCGCCACCAGAAGGTCGTCGAGGAGGCGCCCGCTCCCGAGTGGATCGTCGACGAGGAGCTGCGCGAGCGCATCGGCAAGATCGGCGTGGACGCCGCGCGCGCGGTCGACTACGTCGGCGCGGGCACGATCGAGGGCCTGCTCGACGCCAAGACCAACGAGTACTTCTTCCTCGAGATGAACACGCGCGTGCAGGTCGAGCACTGCGTGACCGAGGCCGTCACCGGCATCGACATCGTCAAGCAGGGCATCCGCGCGGCCTTCGGGCTGCCGCTCGACTACGCCCAGGACGACATCGTCATCCGCGGCCACGCGATCGAGTGCCGCATCAACGCCGAGAACGCGGCGACGAACTTCTCCCCCGCCCCGGGTCCCGTGGGGATGTCCTACAAGGAGCCCGCGGGCCCCGGCGTCCGCGTGGACTCCGGCGTCGGCCCGGGCGGCGAGGTGTCGGCCAACTACGACCCGATGGTCTCCAAGCTCATCGTCTGGGACGCCGACCGCGAGCAGGCCACCCAGCGCATGCTCCGCGCGCTCGAGGAGTACGACGTTGGCGGCCTGACGACGCTCATCCCGTTCCACAAGACGCTGCTGGCCACGGAGAACTGGGCCAAGGGCTCCACCTGCCACGAGCTGCTCGACGACGAGGAGTGGCTCAAGACGACCGCCCCCGAGGCGGCGCCGGTCACGGCCGACGACGACGACGAGGAGGAGAAGGTCGAGCAGACCTACCTCGTCGAGGTCTCCGGCCGGCGCTTCGACGTCAAGGTCATCGGCCCGCCGCCCGTCGGCGGCGTCGCGGTGGCGGCCGACGGCGCGGGGCGCGCCGCGCCGAAGCGCGGCGAGCGCAAGAAGAGCAAGGGCGGCGGCGCCGACCAGCTCTCCTCCCCGCTGCAGGGCAACATGTGGAAGGTCCTGGTCGCCGAGGGCGACGAGGTCGAGGAGGGCCAGCTCATCTGCATCATCGAGGCGATGAAGATGGAGAACGAGATCGTCGCCCACAAGGCGGGCACGATCGCCGAGCTGCCCATCAGCGAGGGCGCGCCGATCAAGACCGGGGAGCCGATCGCCACGATCACCTCCCCCGCCGCGGCGGCGTAGCCCCGGCCGGGCCCCGGGCCGGCCGGCCAGTCGGACATCGGTCCACGAGGCGGCGTCCGAAGCCGACTTCCGGCCCAGGGCGCCGATCGCCCGGAGGATGTCGGCCCTGCGCGCCAGCCCACCCCTCGTCCGCCTGGGGTGGTCGGCGTTCGCGGCCGGGCTCGCGCTGCTGGCCTTCGTCGCCGCCTTCCAGCAGCCCTCCGACGTCCTGCGCCTCGCGGCGGTGGCCGGCGCCTGCGGCGGCCTGCTGCTGCTCGAGGCCACCCAGGAGGCGCCGCCGAGCGGCCTGGCGCTCACCGTCGTGGTGGCCTGCCTGGCCGTGGCGGGCGTCGTGGCCACCTCCTTCGCCGGCAGCGCCGCCGCCGGCGCGCTGGACTGGCTCTGGCTCCCCGCCGCCCTCGGCGCGGCGCTCGGCGCCTCGCCCCGCGGGCGCCGCCACGTCGTGGGCTCGGTGCAGGACGTCATCGTCGCGCTGGGCTGCTGCACGGGCGTCGCCCTGCTCGCCGCGGGCGCCGTGGAGGGGCCGCGCTCCGGCACGGCGACCGTCACCGCCGCGCTGGCCGTCGTGCTGGCCGCGGTGCGCGTCGGCCGCGTCCTGCACCACGCCCGCGCGCTCAACGAGGAGGCCGCCCGCGCCGAGGTGGACGAGCTCACCGGCCTGCGCAACCGCCGCGGGCTCATGCTCGACCTCGACAAGCGCCTGGCCCGGGGCGACGCCCTGGCCGTGCTGCTCATGGACCTCGACGGCTTCAAGCAGGTCAACGACACGCTCGGCCACGCGGCGGGCGACCGCCTGCTCGTCGCGGTCGCCGAACGGCTGCGGGCCGCGGTGCCCGACGCGGCGCTCGGGCGCCTCGGCGGCGACGAGCTCGTCGCGGTGGTCGGCGGCGACGACGCCGCGGGGC
>CAXUES010000082.1:2151-3314 GCA_964250185.1 uncultured Solirubrobacteraceae bacterium
CCCTGCTTCGTCACGCCGATGCCGCGATGTACCGCGCCAAGCAGGAGCGCTCCGGCGTGGTCGTGCACGTCGCCATGGGCCCGGCCACCTCGCGCCGCCGCGAGGCGCTCGCCGGCGAGCTGCGGCGTGCGCTCGTCGCCCCGGAGCAGCTCGAGATGCACTTCGCCCCGCGCCTCGGCGCCGACGGGCACGTCACCGAGGTCGAGGCGCTCGTCGGGTGGGCCCACCCGACCCGGGGCCGGCTCGGCCCGGACGCCGTCCTCGCCCACGCCGAGGAGCAGGGCCTCGTCCCGGAGCTGACCCTCGTCGCGCTGGACCACGCGCTGCAGCGCCTGCGGACGTGGGCCCGCGTCGGCCTGCACCTCGACCTGGCCCTCGCCGTGTCGGCCGCCGACGTGCTCGGCAGCGGCGCCGATGTCGTGGCCGACGCGCTCGCCCGCGCCGGCACCGCGCCCGGGGTGCTGCGCCTCGAGCTGCGCGAGGTCCCCGCCGGCCGGGGCCGCGAGCAGCGCACGGGCGCTTTCGCGCACCTGCGCGAGCTCGGCGTCCGCGTCGGGCTGGGCCCCGGCGCGACGGCCGACGTGCCGCTGGGCGAGCTCGGCGGGCTGCGCCCCGACCTGCTCAGCATCGACGCGACGGCGACGGGCCCGCAGACCTCCGCGGTGATCGCCGCGGGCCGTGCGCTCGGCGCCCGGGTCCTCGCGGTGGGCGCGGCCGACGAGGCCGACCTCGCGCGGCTGCAGGAGCTGGGCTGCGACCTCGCGCAGGGCCCGGCCGTCGGCCGGGCGCTCCCCGCCGCGCCGGCGACGCTCTGGCTGCTGCACCGCCGGGGCCCCCACGCGGCGACCGCAGGCGTGGGTGCCGCGACGCCGCGGGCCGCGGAGGGATAGCGTCGCGGCCCCATGGGCCTCGTCTCGCTCGTCCTCCTGCCGGCTCGCACCGCCATCGCCGCCACGGAGGTCGTCTTCGCCGCGCGCCGGCTCGTCGACCCGCTGGGGCCCATCCGCCGGTCCGGGGGCTACGGGGAGCGCCTCGACGTGCTCCTGGCCAAGGACGGCGCGCTGGAGTCGCTCGGGCGCCTCGGTGCCGAGGACGGTCCGCTCGCGCGGATCGAGCAGCTCGCGCTGCTCACCGCCGACGACGCGCCCCTGGGCCGCGCCCTC
>CAXUES010000082.1:3324-9528 GCA_964250185.1 uncultured Solirubrobacteraceae bacterium
GTGACGGCCGTGAACCAGGCGGTCCGCGCCCACGGCCGCCGGCTGGTGGTCGTGCTCGACGACTACCACCGCGTGCAGACGGCCGAGGTCAACCGGGCGCTGGACAAGCTCCTGGCCCCCGACGGCCCGCTCGACCGGCTCCTGGTGGAGGACGGCCCGCTCGAGCGGCTGCTGCAGCCGGGCGGCCCGCTCGACCGCCTCGTGGTCGACGACGGCGTCCTGGAGCGCGTGCTCGCCGAGGGGGGCATCCTCGAGCGGCTGCTGCAGGAGGACGGCACGGTCGAGCGCTTCCTGGCCAACGAGGGGACGATCGACCGCCTGCTCGCCCCGGGCGGCACCGTGGACCGCCTGCTGGCCGACGGCGGCACGGTCGACTCGCTGCTGGCGGAGGGCGGCGCCGTCGAGCGCCTGCTCGCCGAGGGCGGCCCGCTCGACCAGCTCTCCGACCTCTCCGACGCGCTCGCGCAGCTCGGCACGCTGGAGGAGTCGCTGCGCTCGCTCACCAAGCTCGACGCCTCGCTGGAGCGCCTGGGCGCGCTCGGGGAGTCGCTGGACGCGATCGCCGCGGTGGCCGCGTCGCTGGAGGAGCTCGCCGCCACGACCAAGGTGCTCCCCGACCTCGCGAAGGCCACCGCGGGGCTGCCCGACCTGCCCGACCGCGTGCTGGCCATCGAGCAGCAGGTGCAGTCGATCGGCGTGGTCCTCGGCCGCCTCGAGCCCGCGCTCAACGAGCTCGGCACGACCGTCGGCGGCCTGCAGAGCTCGGCCGACGCGCTCAGCGGCGCGGTGGTCCCGCTCGGGCGGATCGTCGAGCGCCTGCCGGGCGGCGGGCGGCGTCGCGGCCTGCCCTCCGGCGCCAGCGAGAGCTGACGCGTGGGCCGGGCCGCGGCCGTCGCGGCGCTGCTGGCCTGCCTCGTCGCGCTCACGGCCTGCGGCGGCGGGGGCCGCCGCCCGCCGCGGACGACGACGTCCGGGGCCGCGCCGGTCGCGGGCGCCCGGCCGCAGCCCAACGTCGTCCTCGTCCTCACCGACGACCTCTCGACCGACCTGCTGCGCTTCATGCCCCACGTGCGGTCGCTGGAGCGCCGAGGGACCCGCTTCTCGCGCTACGTCGTCAGCGACTCGCTGTGCTGCCCGTCGCGCGCGTCGATCTTCACGGGCCGGTACCCGCACGACACGGGCGTCTTCACCAACGAGGGCCAGGACGGCGGCTACGTCGCCTGGCTGCGGGGGCGCAACGACCGCTCGACGTTCGCCACCTCGCTGCAGCGGGCGGGCTACCGGACCGGGCTGCTCGGCAAGTACATCAACGGCTATGACCCCAAGCGGGTCGGCGCGGTGCCGCCGGGGTGGGACTCGTGGGCGGTGACCAACGAGGGCTACGGCGAGTACGACTACGTGCTCAACGTCGACGGGCACCCCGAGTTCCACCGCCGCACGCCCGCGGACTACCTCACCTCCGTGCTGCAGCGCCAGGCCCTGGGCTTCCTCGACCGGCGCCGGACCGACACGCGGCCGTTCCTGCTCGAGGTCGCGACCTTCGCGCCGCACAGCCCGGCCGTCCCGGCGCCGCGCGACGTCGGGCGCTTCCCCGGGCTGCGGGCGCCGCGCGACGCGGCCTTCGACGCGTCCACGAGCGACGCCCCCTCGTGGCTGGCCCCGCGGACGCGGCTGACCCGCGGCCAGCTCGCCTCGCTGGACGCGCTGTACCGGCGCCGGGCCCGCTCGGTCCTGGCCGTGGACCGGATGATCGGCGCGCTGGAGGACCGCCTCGAGGCGCTCGGGGTCGCGCAGGACACCTACGTCGTGTTCTCGAGCGACAACGGCTTCCACACGGGCCAGCACCGCCTCACGCCGGGCAAGCTCACCGCCTTCGACCACGACGTGCGCGTGCCGCTGGTCATCGCGGGCAAGGGCGTGGCGCGCGGGCGCACCGAGGGCGCCGTGGTCCAGAACGTCGACCTGCGCCCGACCTTCGAGGCGCTCGGCGGTGCTCGGACGCCGGGCGACGTCGACGGCCGCAGCCTCGTGGGGCTGCTCGCCGACCGCCCGGACCGGCGACCGTGGCGGACCGGCGCGCTGGTGGAGCACCACGGTCCCGACCTGGACCCGGACGACCCCGACGAGCAGTCGACCTCCAGCGGCGAGCCCACGACCTACGAGGCGCTGCGCACCCGCGACGCCACCTACGTCGAGTACCGCGACGGCCAGCGCGAGCTCTACGACGACCGCCGCGACCCGGCGCAGCTGCGCAACGTGGTGCGCACGGCCGATCCGGCGTTCGTCGCGGCGCTGCACGCGGAGCTGCGGCGACTGGCGACCTGCCACGGCGCGGCCTGCGCACAGCCGGCGCCGTAGGCTCGGCCGGACATGGACTTCGAGCACATCGCCGCGGGCCTGCGTGGCGCCCACCCCTTCGCGGCCACGGTCGGCGTGGAGCTGGGCGACCTCGGCGAGGGCACCGCCTCCGCCGTGCTCCCCGCGGGCGAGGCGCGCGCCAACCAGCTCGGCGACCAGCACGCCGGGGCGCTCTACACGGTGGCCGACAGCGCCGCCGAGGGCGCCTTCGCCGGCGCCTTCGCCGAGGACCTCGGCGCAGTCGGCGCGAGCGCCGAAGGCGCGGAGCTGCGGCTGCTGGCACCCGCCCGTGGCGCGATCACCGCGCACGCCGCGCTCGAGGGCGACCGGCGGGCGGCGCTCGACGCGGTGGAACGGGGCGAGCCGGTCGAGGTCGCCGTCGCGGTCTCGCTGCGCGACGCCGACGAGGTCGAGGTGGCGACCCTCCGCGCGCGCTGGTCGCTGCGCCAGGACGCGCCGGCGGCGGAGTGAGCGGCGCGCCGGACGTCCGCGTCGCCGGAGCCGAGGACGCGGCCGACGTCACGCGCCTGCTGCTCGCCTTCCGCGACCACTACGGCTACCCCGAGCCCTCCGACGCCGCCTTCGCCGCGGGCGTGGAGCGGCTCCTGGGCAGCGACGACTGCGCGTTCCTGCTCGGCGCGGTGGACGAGGGCGCGCCGGCCGCCGCCGTGGCGCAGCTGCGCTTCCGCTTCGGGATCTGGCTCGACGCGACCGACTGCCTGCTCGAGGACCTCTTCGTGCTCGAGGAGGCGCGCGGCAGCGGGCTGGGCCGGGCGATGGTGGAGGCGACGATCCAGCAGGCCCGCGCCCACGGCGCCCGCCGCATCGAGCTCGACGTGGACGCCGAGAACGCCGCCGCGCTCGCGCTGTACCGCTCCGCCGGCTTCGGCGCGAAGTCGGCCGAGACCGACCTCTACCTGCGCCTACGCCTGTAGGCCGCGGCATGCCGGGCGCCGCTTGGCGGGCGCTCCCGCACGCCCCCGCCGTGCCGCCCGCGCTCGCCGGCGTGCGCGTGCAGGCGCTCGTCGACGCGGTCGTCCCGCTCGGCCTCGTGCCGTCGCGGCCCGTGCGGCGCACGGGCTCGGCGGGCGGCTACGCCGTCGCCTCGCTCGCCGACGCGCGCGTCCAGCGCGTCGTGACGATCACCGCGCGCAACGGGAGCCACGTGGAGGGCGTGCAGGTCACCGCGCGCCCGCGCCCCGACGCGCTGGCGCTGCTCGGCGCGGTGCTGGGGGTCGCCCTCGGCCCCGACGCCCCGGACGCCGCCGCGCTCGCCGACGGCCTGGACGCCGGCAGCGAGGGAGCCGTGGGCCCCGGCGGCGCGCTCCTGCGCCTCTCCCGCGCGCCGGACGGCACCGACGTCGCGGTGCTCTCCCCCGCGGCCACGGCACCCGACCCCGGGGGGACCTGGCCGCTGGCCGCGACCGCGCTCGAGGCCTTCGCCGAGCGCCTCGAGCTCCCCCCGCTGGAGCCGGGGGCCTGGGGCGCGGCGCTGCGCGACGGCACCCTCGAGCTCACCTGCGCGCACGACGGCGCGGGCGCCGCGAGCGCGCTGCGCCTGCGCCGCGACGTCGAGGGCGCCGTCGACGAGGAGGAGCTCGCGGCGCTCGTGGCCGACGTGCTCGCCACGGCCGACGGCGGCCCGCCCCCGCCGCCCGGGCTCGTGGCCGAGCACCTGCGCGGCGGGCTCCTGCAGGGCTCGCGCGTCCGGGGCGAGCTCAGCTGGGACGCCGGCGAGGGCCCGACCACGGTCGAGCTCCTCGTGACCGCCCGCTAGAGGCCCAACCGCTCCCGGTTGGCCGCGTCGATGCGCTTCTGCTCCGCGTCGCGCCGGGCGAGCGGGAGCTTGAGGTCGGTGACGTAGTCGAGGTCCTCGCGCAGGATCGCCATCGCCCGGGCGGAATCGAGCACGTCGCCGTGGCCCGGCACGACGTGGTCGGCCTGCTCGACGAGCGCGCGCAGGCGCTCCAGCGTCGCCCGGTAGGCGCCGCGGTCCTCGATGATCGGCAGCTCCACCGGGGAGAGGTAGTCGCCCACCACGAGCACGCGCGCCCACGGGATCCACACGGCCATGCCGTCGACCGTGTGGCCCTCGGTGTAGTGCAGCTCGAGCTCGCGCCCGTTGCCCACGTCGAGGTGGCCGGGGACCGGGAGCGCCTGGACCTGCCCGAGGTTGAGCGGCCGCGGGCGGCGCAGGTAGGTGCGCTCGTCGAAGTCGCGCAGCTTGCGCTGGGGCTCGCCCATGTCGCCCTTCAGGCGCGCCGCGCTCGTCTCGGCCACGCCGAGGGCGGCCTCGCCGAAGGCCATGCGGGCCAGGAGGTGGTCCCAGTCGGCGTGGGTGGCCAGCAGCCCGCTCAACGGCGCGAAGCCGCTCTGCTCGAGCAGCGCGGGGAGCACCTCGAGCTCCTGCGGGAGCACGGGCGAGTCGATGACGAACGCGTCGCCCTCCTCGCCCCCGCCGCGGACGATCGTGCACGTCGTCTGCCAGTACTGCGACTGGGCGACGATGACGTCCTCGTGGAGCGCGCTGACGCGCACCGGGCGCCCTAGAGCCCGAGGAGCTTCATGGCCTCGAGGAGCGTGCGGACTTCCTCGGTGGCCTTCTTCTGGCCCGGCTCGGGCTCGGACTTGCGGCGGTTGACGTAGATGACCGGCACCTTGGCCTTCAGGCACGGCTCCACGTCGTGGTAGTAGCTCGAGGTGATGTGGACCCAGTTCTTCTTGGAGCCCACGCGGCGGGCGAACTCGGTGAAGTGCGAGGGGTCCGGCTTGTAGGAGCGGACCTGCTGGGCGGTGACGACGAGGTCGTAGTCGCCCGGGATGTGCCGGCGGGTGACGCCCAGGAGCTTGTCGTCCATGTTGGCGATGAGGCCGGTCTTGTACTTCGCGAAGGTCTTGCGGACCTGGGGCGCGGTCTCGCGGAAGGGGCGCCAGGTCGCGACGGAGTCGGGCAGGAAGCCCGAGCGCGACGGCTCCAGCGGCCACTCGATCTCCTTGGCGACCTTCACCGCGGTCTGGCGCAGGACCTCGGCGTACATCTCGTAGGAGCCGGACTCCACGTCGCGGATCGTCGCGTGGAACATGTCGATGAGCTTGTCCTTGTTGACGTGCTCCTCGATCGGGAAGCCGTCGCGCGCGGCCTCCTTCTTGAAGGCGGACCAGATCCCGGTCTCCCAGTCGATCAGAGTCCCGTACACATCGAAGGTGACCCACTCGATCGTCTTAGGTAGCGCCATGTGGCGCGGATGATATCTGCGTCACACCGCGACAGGCGGGCGGACGAATAGTGTCCGGCGGCCTATGGACCTCCTCGAGTACCAGGGCAAGCAGCTCTTCGCTCGCCACGACATCCCCGTCCCGTCGGGCCTCCCCGCCCGGACGGTCGACGAGGCGGTGCGCGCGGCCGATGAGATCGGCTTCCCGTGCGCCGTCAAGGCGCAGGTGAAGATCGGCGGCCGCGGCAAGCTCGGCGGCATCAAGATCGCCAAGGACATCGACGAGGCGCGCGCGCACAGCGAGGCGATCCTCGGGATGGACATCAAGGGCTTCACGGTCCACGAGCTGTGGATCGAGGCGGCCTCGGAGATCGCGGAGGAGTACTACGCCTCCATCGTCTTCGACCGCTCGGCCAAGGCGCCGCTGGTGATGCTCACCACGCAGGGCGGCATGGACATCGAGGCCGTGGCCGAGGAGACCCCCGAGGCCCTCGCCACGCTGCACGTCGACCCGCTCCTGGGCTTCCAGGACTTCCAGGGCCGCCGCCTGGCCTTCGACGCCGGCATCCCCGCCGACCTCGTGCGCCCCGTCGGCGCCTTCCTCGCCAAGCTCTACGCGACGTTCGTCGCC
>CAXUES010000082.1:9538-10268 GCA_964250185.1 uncultured Solirubrobacteraceae bacterium
ACCCGCAGGAGAAGGCCGCGCGCGAGCAGGGCATCACCTACGTCAAGCTCGACGGCAACATCGGCATCCTCGGCAACGGCGCCGGCCTCGTGATGTCCACGCTGGACGTCGTCGCGCAGTACGGCGGCAAGCCCGCGAACTTCCTGGACGCCGGCGGAGGATCCAAGGCCGACCAGGTCACCAGCGCGGTGGAGGTCATCGTGGCCAACCCCGAGGTGAAGGCCGTCCTCTTCAACATCTTCGGCGGCATCACCCGCTGCGACGAGGTGGCCAAGGGGCTCATCGAGGCCTTCGCCTCGCTCGGCGACAAGGTCGACGTGCCGTTCGTCGTCCGCCTGGACGGCACCAACGACGAGGAGGGCCGGCGCATCCTCGCGGAGGCCCAACTGCCCGGCGTGCACACCGCCGCGACCATGAACGAGGCGGCCGAGAAGGTCGTCGCCCTGGCGAAGGAGAACGCGTAGATGTCCGTCCTGATCGACGCCGAGACGCGTCTGTGCACCTCCGGCATCACCGGCCGCGAGGGCACCTTCCACACGCTCAACAACAAGCGCTACGGCACGCAGGTCGTCGCCGGCGTGACCCCGGGCAAGGAGGGCCAGGACGTCGAGGGCATCCCGGTCTTCAACGGCTTCCACAAGGCCGTGGCCGAGACGGGCGCGAACACCGCGATGGTCTTCGTGCCGCCGCGCTTCGCCGCCGACTCGATCCTCGAGGCCGCCGACGCCGG
>CAXUES010000083.1:0-4022 GCA_964250185.1 uncultured Solirubrobacteraceae bacterium
GGCGCTGTGGACGAGCGGCGGGTCGACAGCGCCGGGCGCCTTCGACGACGCCGCCGACTTCACCCGCCACGACGTCATCGCGGCGGCCCGGCGCGGTGCGGCGGGCTACCGCGGGGTCTCGCTGTGGCTCGACGCGGGGACGGCCGACCCGTTCGGCCCGGGCGACGAGGCGATGGTCCGCGCGCTGCGCGCAGGCGGGGCCGACCTCGAGGTCCACCGTTGGGCCGGCGGCCACGACGGGACCTACTGGGACCGCCACATGGCCGCCTACCTGGCGTTCTACGCCCGGGCGCTCGCGAGCTGCTGAGCGATCACCCCTCCCACTGGTACTTGAGGAACTTCCCCTCCATCACGACTCGCACCCGGTCGCCGTTCTGGTGCTCCACCCGTTCGACGTCCAGGGAGAAGTTGATCGCGCTCATGATCCCGTCGCCGAACTCCTCGTGGATGAGCGCCTTGATCGCGCTGCCGTAGACCTGCACCGCCTCGTGGAAGCGGTAGATCGTCGGATCGGTCGGCACGGCGGGGAGGCCCTCGCCGCGGTTGGGCATCCGCTGCAGCGCGGCGACCACGTCGGGCTCCAGGCCGAGCTCCTCGCCGATCGCCTCCGCGTCGTCGGCCGTCATCGGGTGCTGGCCGTGCAGGGCGGCCACGGTCCACACCGGCGGCCGGTTGATGCGCGCGGCGAGCGCGGCGTAGGTGGTGGGCTTCGCCGCGCGCGCGGCCTCGATGACGTGGCCGGCGTCGGGCTTGGAGATGGGCATCCCCTCCCTGTCCCCTGATCTGGGCTTGGGCCACCCGACCTACGGTCCAGATCATGGCCTCAGACCCCACGGGCGCCGCTCCCGCGCGCGTCTGCCCCCACTGCGCGGCGATCGGGCAGGTGCACGGCCCGCGCTGCCCCTGGTGCTCGCGCGCGTACCGGCGCGCGAGCCCGCTGCCGGCGATCGCCGGGCTCCTGGCGCTCTTCGCCGTCGTCATCGTCGGCGGCGTCGCGCTCGTGCTCAGCGCCTTCGGCGCCACGCTCGACCACCGCCTGCAGACCGAGGTGACCAGGGTGCAGCGCGACATCGACGGCCAGTTCGACGGGGTGCAGCAGTCCGTCCGCGAGGAGCTCGACCGGCGCCTGCCCGCGACGGCGACGCCGTGAGGACCCACAGCGGCTAGGCTGCTCCGCGGACCGTGCTAGGCGGGGAACCAGCGGCTCCTTGTCGCTCGCAGCATCCGCTCTAGCGAGGCCGAATCCCCGGTTGAGGGGCTCGGTCGTCGGGTCAGCGCCCCACCGATGGTGCTGATGGCACGAGCTCCCATGCGACGTCGAGCCGTGAACCAGGTCAGGTCCGGAAGGAAGCAGCCTTAAGCGGTCCCCGGCGGGCGATGTGGGGGCCACGGCCGGAGCCATGGGTGGGGAAGGCGTCCCGATGGCCGGCTTCGAGGCCGGGTGCACGGTCCACCTCCTTCGACGCACCGGGGGGCGCCATCCAGGCGCCCCCCGCTCGTCCTCCTAGCGGACCCGCAGCGTGATCACGTCACGCCGCACTTGCTTGGCCACCGTCGCCGTGACGGTCACCCGGTAGGTCCCGCGGGCCAGGCGCCGGTTGAGCACGAGCTTGGCGGTGCGGGTGCCCGCCGCGAACGTGCGCGCCTTCGCCCGCGCCACCGTGCGCTTGCCGCGGCGCACCGTGAGCTTCACCTGGGCCTTGCGCGAGAGCACGAGGCGCAGGCTCGCCGTGCGACCGCGCAGGCTGATCGAGCGCCCGTCCACCCGCAGCGCCCGCGAGGGGATCACGAACGGCGCCACCGGCCTGGCGGCGGGAGCCGCCGGGGCGGGTGTGGCCGCCGGTGCCGGCGCCGTGGGGGCCGTCGGCGTCGTCGGGCCGTTCTGCGGCACGTAGCTCGGATCCGTCGGGATCGGGGGGGTGCCCGGCTCGGTCGGCGGCGCGTCGGTCGCGTCGCCCGTCTTGGTCAGCTCGACGACCGACAGCGCGCCGATGTCCTCCGGCGCGGTGCTCGCCCCCGGCGCGTAGGTGACCACGCCGAAGTACGTGCCGGGGGCGTCCACGCCCGACCAGCGCAGCGTCGCGGGCACGGCGGCTCCGAGCTCGGCGGCGAACGGCGAGCCGCCCACGGTGATCCCCGGCGCGTTGGCCGGGTCGTTCGGGGTGGCGTCGGTGACGACCCAGTGGCGCAGGTCGAACGTCGTCGGGTCCTTCGTGGCGTAGCCGTTGACGACGATCCGGTAGGTGCCGGCCTCCGGCAGCGGCAGCGAGACGCTCTCGGCCGAGCCGCCCGCCGCGGACTGCGCCACGACCTCCCCGTCCTTGACGACGTAGAGGTCGAGGTCGGTCGCCGGGTCGTCGCCGTCGACGGCCTCCAGGCGGGCGCCGAGCAGCTGCGCCCCCTCGGGCACGGTCACGTCGAAGACCTCGTTCGACGCGTCACCGGCCGGGTTGACCGTCGAGCCCGTGGTGATCTGCTGGGCGGCCTCCACCTGCGACAGGCCGAGGCCCCAGGCCGTGACGCCCAGGGGCGAGGTGCCCGCCTTGACGGCGAGGTCCTGCGTCCCCGAGGCGGCCTCCGTGGCGATGTCCACGGTGTCCGGGGCGCTGGCCACGGCGGCCTTCAACGACACGGGCAGGTGCACGGTGCGCTCGCCGTCGCTGAGGACGACCTGCCCGTAGCCGTACTGCCCGAGCGGGGCGGTGGTCCGGGTGAACGTGAAGGACACCGGCACCGAGGCGCCCCCGCCGATCGTGAACGTCGGCAGGTCCGTCGTGCCGGAGAACCCGGCGGGCGCCTGCACGTCGACCGTCCAGTCCGAGGAGCCGCGCTCCGCGCTGGTGAAGGTCCGCTTCACCGTCAGCGAGCCCGGCACCGCGGCGCTGGAGATCGACGGGACGTTGAGGTCGGTCGCCGCGATGGGCGGCGCCGGATCGCCCCGCAGGACGTTGACGTCCTGGCCGGAGAGGTAGCCCACGTAGTCGGCGGTCCCCGCGTCCAGCAGCAGGCCGGGGTCGGTCGCCCGGGTCGGGGCGATCTCGCCCGAGCCCGTGTCGAACGGCGTGGCCTTCGTGGTGCCGTCCTCCTGGACGACGTCGGGCGAGGCGCTCGTCATGAGCGCCGACTTGATCTCCGCCGGGGTCCAGTCCGGGTGGGCCTGCGAGAGCAGGGCGCCCGCGCCGGCCACGTGCGGGGAGGACATCGACGTGCCCGAGATGGCCTGGAACAGCTGGCCGGAGCGCAGGCCGGTCGAGGCGACCGGCGACGGCGAGGCGGCGGCGAGGATGTTCACGCCGGGCGCGGTGACGTCGGGCTTGGCGATGTCGGGCACCGCGCCGCCGGGCTGCGGCCCGCGCGAGGAGAACGCGGCCAGCACGGCGCCGCGGTCCAGCGGGGCGGCACCGCCCTCGCTGAAGGCGACCCGCGCGCCCGCGGCGGCGGCGGCCTTCAGGCGCTGGCCGACCGACAGCGGGACGTGGATCGTGGGCACCCAGTGGGTGTCCGTCTCGGTGTCCTGGGCCTCGACGGGGTTGTAGAGGACCATGCCGACGCCGCCGGCGCGGCGCACCTCCAGCGACTTGCCGATGCGCGAGAGGTCGGCGCCGTCGACGTCCTTGCCACCGCGCTCGCAGATGACGACCTTGCCCGCCGCGCCCGCGCCGAGCGAGTCAGGGGCGCAGGCCTGCGCGCTGACGTCGTCCACGCCGGCGGCCTTGACGGCCGGGGCGTTGACCAGCGTGGTCGCGGGGAGCGCGGTGCCGACCGACTCACCGGAGAACGTGAAGGCGTCGGCGCCCGTCACGGTGCCCGTGGCGCGGAAGGAGCGCTGCAGCGTCGAGGCGGCCACCGTGGTGGTCCACGGGGCGCCGGCCTGGGCGCCCAGCGTGCTGACGTCCGGGCCGTCGTTGCCCGCCGACTGCGCGACGAACACGCCGGCGTCCGAGGCGCCGAGGAAGGCGAGCGAGTCCGAGGTCAGCACGGCCGCGCCGGCGCCGCCGATGGAGTAGTTGATGACGTCCACG
>CAXUES010000083.1:4032-10239 GCA_964250185.1 uncultured Solirubrobacteraceae bacterium
CGTGCGCCCTGCCTTGCCGCCGAGGAGCGTCACGCCGCTCACGTACATCTTCAGATCCTGCGGCTCGATGGTCGTGCCCGTCGAGCCGATGGAGTAGTTGATGACGTCCACGCCGTCGCTCACCGCGGCGTCGATGGCGGCGACGAGGTCGGCGTCGAAGCCGCCGGTCGTCTTGGTGCCGTTCCACAGCGCCTTGTAGGCGGCCACGCGGGCACGGGGCGCGATGCCCGAGATCACGTCGACGCCGAGGTCGGAGCCGTCGATGCTCGGGTCCACGCCGTAGTTGCCGGCGGCGGTCGCCGCGGTGTGGGAGCCGTGGCCGTCGTCGTCGCGGGCGGAGTCGAAGGACCCGTCCTCCAGCGGCGAGGCGGCCTTGAAGGACTCGTTGAAGTAGCGGGCGCCGATGAGCTTGTCGTTGCAGGGGAAGGCCCCCTCGCTGTCGGAGCCGCCGTCGCACTCGCCCTGCCAGGAAGCGGGCGGGGCGCCGAACGCCGAGCCGGTGTAGCCGTCGGCGGGGTCGTCGGCGAAGGACGGGTGCTGCGGCGTGATGCCCGTGTCGACGTCGCCGACGACGATGCCGTCGCCCGCGCGGTCGGCGCCGCCGAGGCGGCTCCACAGGCCTGCGGGCAGCCCGAGGTAGGAGGCGCCGTCGCCCGTGCGACCGCCCAGGCTCGCGTCCACGGCCGTGGCGTCGGCCGGGTCGACCGCCTGCTTGGTGCGCAGCTCGTTGCGGAAGACCCGCGCGACGTCGGGGGAGCTCGCCACGGCGCGCAGCTGCCTGGCGTCCAGCGCGGCCGCGAAGCCCGAGAAGGCCGTGCGGTAGGAGTACAGGACGCGCGGAGCGCTCCCGCCCGTGCGGGCCAGCACCCGCGACTGCGTCGAGCCGAGCAGGCGCGAGTAGCGCTGGGCGGCGTCGGAGCGCGTGTTCAGCTTGCGCGCGCCCGTCGCCCGCGGGCTCGTGGCCGGGATGCCCGCGGCGCCGCCGCGGTAGGAGGCCAGCGGCGGCAGCTTGAGCTGCACGACGTAGTCGTGGTTGGTCGTCGGCGCCCCGACGACAGCGGCCGCGTGGGCGGCCCCGGGCACGAGCGCGGCGGCGGAGGAGGCGAGCAGCACGGCGAGGGCGACTCGCACGCCGCGGGGGCGAGCGAGGGCCGAGGAGACGTCCGGCACTGGGGTGGGTCCTCTCGAGCGATGGACGCGCCGCCCGGGTGGGCGGCGCGAAGATCGCGGGATCCTAAAGGCCAGGTGTGAGCGGCGCGGCGCCGAAGTGCGGCGCCCAGTCGCTCATGCCGAGCTCATGCGGCGAGCGCCGCGGCGGGCGGGACGACACCGGCCACCTCGGGTGCGGCCGCGGGCGGCCGGGGGACGAGCAGCGCGACGAGCGCGCCGACCGCGAGGACCGCGGCGCCGAGCGGCAGCGCCGCGTCCAGCCCGGAGGCGAAGGCCTCGGGGGAGGCGTAGGAGCCGTTGGCGCTGAAGAGGCTCGCCAGCACCGCGACCCCCATGACGCCGCCGAGCTCGCGGATCGCGTTCGTCGCGCCCGAGGCGATCCCCGCCTGCTCGGGGCGCACCGAGGCGAGCACCGCGCTCGCCGACGGGGCGAACACGAGCGCCATGCCGACGCCGGCCAGCGCGAACGGGATCACCAGCGACCCGTAGGCGGCCGTTGGTGTCAGCACCTGCGAGAGCCAGGAGATCGCCACGGCCTGCAGCGCGAGGCCCGTGGCCATGAGCGGGCGCGAGCCGATCCGCCCGGCGAGCACACCGGCGATCGGGGAGATGAGCATCGGCATCGCCGTCCAGGGCAGCGTGCGCAGCCCGGCCTGGAAGGGCGAGAGGCCCTGCATGGTCTGGAAGGCCTGCGAGAGCAGGAAGATCCCCCCGAAGGTCCCGAAGAACATCGCGAAGCCGACGCCGCTGGTCGCGCTGAAGCCGCGCGAGCGGAAGAGCCCGAGCGGGAGCATCGGCGCGCGGGCGCGGCGCTCCCAGGCGACGAACGCGACCACGAGCAGGCCGCCCGCGATGAGCGAGCCGAGCACCGTGGCGCTCGTCCAGCCCAGCGCCTCGGCGCGGACGATGCCGAAGACGACGCCGAAGAGGCCGACGCCCGCGAGCACGAGGCCGCGCACGTCGAGCTGGTCGGCGGGGCCGTGGGACTCGGTGAGCATGCGGCGGGCCAGCGGCACCAGGACGATCCCGATCGGGACGTTGAGCCAGAAGATCCAGTGCCAGGAGATGCCCTCCACGACGGCGCCGCCGACGAGCGGGCCGAGCGCGACGCCCAGGCCGCTCGTGGCCGCCCAGATGCCGATGGCCAGGCCGCGCTTGGCGGGCGGGAAGGCCTCGGCGAGCAGCGTGAGCGTCAGCGGCAGGACCGCCGCGGCGCCCGCGCCCTGGATGGCGCGCGCGGCGACGAGCACCTCGATCGACGGGGCGAGCGCGGCGGCCGCGCTGGCCAGGGTGAAGAGCGACAGGCCCAGGCCGAACATGCGCTTGCGGCCGAAGCGGTCGCCGAGGGCGGCGCCCGTGAGCAGCAGGACGGCGAAGGAGAGGGTGTAGGCGTTGACGGTCCACTGCAGCGCCTCGATCGAGCCGCCGAGGTCGACGCGGATCGAGGGCAGGGCGACCCCGACGACGAGGTTGTCCAGCGCGGTCATGAAGAGGGCGATCGAGACGATCGCCAGGGTCCAGCGGGGCTTGGGCATCGTGGGCTCCTTGTGGGTGAGTGAGCGATCGCTCATCGAGTGGGCAAATGCAGGGGGACGTCGCGGCCGGCTCATGCCGGGTCGCTCCAGCAGTCCAGCGCGCGCGTCCAGGGCTCGTCGAGCTCGTCGGCGCCGATGGCGATCATCGAGTTGATGAGCATCCCGTGGGCGAAGAACTCCATGAGCACCTCGGGCGCCAGGACGTCGCTGACGATGGCGTGCAGCTGGCGGAAGGTCTCCTGGTTGGACGCGCGCAGCACGGGGTGGTCCGGCGAGGCGGCCATGGCGTGCAGCTGGCAGAGCAGCACGTCGTGGTCGGAGCGCACCAGGTCGGCGTAGGCACGGCCCATCGCCTCCTTGGGGTCCTCGCCCGAGGCCAGCGCCTGGGCCTTGGCCGCCTCGAACGTGGCGACGAGGCGCTCGCGGCAGCGCTCGTTGACCGCGACGAGGAGGTCGTCCTTGGTGGGGTACAGGCGGAAGAGGTAGGCCTGGGAGATGCCGGCCTCACGGGCGATCTCCGTGGTGGGCGCGGCGATGCCCCGGCGGGCGAAGACCCGCATGCCCGCGGCGACGAGGGCCTCGCGGCGCTCGTCGGCGGTGGAGAGGGTGCGGGGGGTGGCGACCGGCGTCATCGAGTGGTGAGTGTGCGCTCACTCCCGCCGCTTGTCAAGGGCAGGCCGCGGCGGCGGTCCATGAGGGCGACTCGCCCGTGGTCCGGAACCCCGGCGGGATCGGGGGCACCGCGCGGTCGAGGTCGCGCGGATCGAGGATGTAGTCCCTGGCCACCTGCGCGGTGCGCGGGACGAGGTAGGTGCCGCGGGTCGGGGCGCGGTCCTGCGCCGCGCCGATGGTCGCCGGGCGCGCGTCGAGCCACAGCGCCAGCAGCGGCACCGGCCGGCGGTTGGGGACGGTGACCGGCCCGCAGCGCAGCGCGGCGGGGGAGCGGTCGTCGCGGACGAGCGCCCCGAGGTCGGCCTGGATCTGGCCCTGGCGCGCGAGCGCACGGCGCTCCGCCGCGATGCGGTCGACCTGGCCGGGGGCGAAGGCGAGCAGCGCGAGCGCCACCACGACGCCGAAGGCCTGCCACGGGCGGCGGCGCGGGTCGTCGCGGGGGAGGGCGAGCCAGCCCAACGCGCCGGCGGCGCCGAAGAGGGCGAGCACGGTGGACGGCAGCAGCAGGTAGCGCCCGAGGATCGGCAGGCCCGCGGCGGCCAGCACGCAGAAGGCCGCGAGGGAGACGACGCCGAGCGCGGCGCCGAGCAGCACCCCGCGGCGGCCTCGCAGCCACAGCAGGCTCAGCAGCCCGCCGCCCGCGGCGCCGAGCAGGACGGGCTCGCGCAGCACCTCGCCGATGCGCCGGGGGACGGTCCCGGGGATCGCGCCGAGGCCCGTGGTGCGCTCGAGCACCTGCGCGTTGCCGCGCGTGCCGGTGAGCGAGTGCAGCGGGTCGCCGGTGAGCGCGAGGTCACCCAGCGCCCAGAGGGCCGGCGCGACGAGCGCCAGCGCGAGCATGCGCGCCTCGCGCAGCCACAGCGCGTAGGCCACGGCGAAGAGCCACGCCTCCGGCCGGATGAGCCCGGCCAGGCCGAGCAGGGCCAGCACGGGGACGCCGGCCCGCCGGCGGCGGGTCTCCACGAGCGCCGCGGCCAGCACGAGCACGAGGTAGGGGAGGTCGACGTAGGCGCGCGCGCCGAAGTCCAGGACGGGCCGGCGGGTGAGGACGATCGCGGCGGCCAGCACGCCCACGGCGGGGTGGAACCAGGCTGCGCCGAGGTGGTAGGTGACCAGGCCGAGCGCGCCGAGCGCGAAGAAGGCCAGGACGACCACCACGGTGGTGCTCGCCACCCCGTGCAGGCCGCCCGTAGTGGCCAGGCTGAGCGGGGCGAGCGCGAGCGCGCCGAGCGTGGCCAGCGGGTGCGGCGTGGGCGCCAGGGGCGCGTCGAAGTCCGGCAGCTGGCCCTGGGCGAGCTGGCGGCCCCAGACGAGCTCGTGGAGCGTGTCGTAGTTCGGGAGGCCGTGGCCGACGAGCAGCCACGTGAGGAGCCCGAGCGCCGCGGCGATCCCGATGGAGCGGGCGGTTCGCATCGGTTTCGCGGCCGACGGTACCGGCTACTCTCGGAGCTCGGCCGTCCCCTACTTGAGGTGCCTCCTCGGAGGCACCTTGGGAGTGTCCAAGCCTCCCAGGCCTGTACACGTACTCCGTCCTGGGACTCTCATGTGGTTAGGGGGGACGCGACCGAGGCCTTCGAGCCGCCCTAGGGCGGCTCGAGCCGCGTCTAGGGGCTTTGCAGGGACGTTCGAGCCGCCCGGTCCCCTGTCAGACTGGGAGCCCGTGTCGGGACCTTCCCTCTACCGCCGCCACCGCCCGCGCTCCTTCGAGGACGTCGTCGGCCAGGAGCACGTCGTGCGCACCCTGCGCAACGCGATCTCCCAGGGCCGCCTGCACCACGCCTACCTCTTCGTGGGCTCGCGCGGGACGGGCAAGACGTCCATGGCCAAGATCCTCGCCGCGTGCCTGAACTGCACGGGCCGCGAGGAGTCGCCGACCACCGATCCGTGCGGCGTGTGCTCCTCCTGCCAGGACATCCAGCGCGCGACGTCGCTGGACGTCATCGAGATGGACGCGGCCTCCAACAACTCGGTGGACGACGTCCGCGAGCTGCGCGACTCCGTCGGCTTCGCGCCCGTCTCGGGCCGGTCGAAGGTGTACATCCTCGACGAGGCGCACATGCTCACCACGCAGGCGTGGAACGCGTTCCTCAAGACCCTGGAGGAGCCGCCGCCCAACACGATCTTCGTGCTGGCCACCACCGAGGCGTCCAAGGTGCTGCCCACGGTCGTCGACCGCTGCCACCGCTTCGACTTCACCCGCCCGACGGTCACCCAGCTCGCGCGGGTCGTCGGCCGCGTGGCCGAGCAGGAGCACATCGAGATCGCGCCCGACGCGGTCGCGCTGCTCGCCCGCCACGCCACGGGCTCCTTCCGCGACGCGCTCGGAACGCTGGAGCAGCTCGTCACCTACTCCGGTGCCGACGTGGCCGTCTCCGACGTGCTCGCCGTGCTCGGCGTGGCCGACGCGGAGCTGCTCTTCGGCACGCTGGACGCGATCGCCACCCACGACGCGCGCTCGGCGCTCGGGGCCGTCGCGCGGCTCGTGGACACCGGCCGCGACGTCGGCGCCTTCGTGCGCGACCTCGAGGCCCACGCCCGCGAGCTGCTCGTGGTGCAGACCCTCGGCGACGTCCCGGAGGAGCTGCGGGTCACGCCCGACCGCGACGCGCGCCTGGCCGAGCAGGCCGGCCGGATCGCCGCGGGCGACCTCGTCCGGGTGCTCGACGGCCTCGCGGTGTGCCTGCGGGCGACCAAGGACGGCGCCGACGCGCGCACCCAGCTCGAGCTCGCCCTCTTGCGCGCGGCCACGCCGGAGGTCGACGCGTCGACCAAGGCGCTGCTCGCGCGGCTGGAGCGCCTGGAGCGCGCGCTGAGCGCGGCCGCGCCGGTC
>CAXUES010000084.1:0-10156 GCA_964250185.1 uncultured Solirubrobacteraceae bacterium
GCCCGTGACGAGGCTCCGGTCGAGCTTGATGAACTCGGGCCGCAGCGCCATGACGTGGCTCAGCGAGGCGTAGCCGGCCCCGGCGTCGTCGATCGCCACCGCCGCACCCGCGGCACGGAGGTCGGCGAGCGCGTGGTTGAGCGCCTCGTAGTCGGTGACCTGCGCCTGCTCGGTCACCTCGATCACCACGCCCCGCAGCGAGCCGGCTGCGGCGAACGCACGCCGCACGCCGTCGGTCAGCAGCGCGGTCGGTGTCACGTTGACGGTCAGGAAGGCGTTGGCGGGGAGGGCGCGCCGTCGGGCGAGCACCGCGGCGATCGCCGAGGACTCCAGCGACTCGGACAGCCCGAGGCGTCCCGCCGCGGCGAACCAGCGATCGGGCGTCGCCCCGGGCAGCTCGCCGAAGCGGGAGAGCCCCTCGAAGCCGGCGGTCACGCCGCGGGCCAGGTCGACGATGGGCTGCAGCACGATGCTCAGCCCTCCGGGATCCGCCGCGGCTCGCGCGATGGCCCCCTCCCACTGCGCATCGTCGATCGGTGGCGGCACTGCCCCCTCATCGGCACGACCACGTCGGGGCTCGACAGCCATCGTCAGCGTGCGATCGAGCCGACCTCCGCCGTGCCGAACGCCGTCGTGCGGATGACGGGCTCGCCCACCGCGTCGGAGGCGTCGAGGTCCACCGTGGCGACGATGGCCCAGTCGTGGTCCTCCTCCGGGTCGGCGATGACCTGGCGCACGGCCCAGGCGCGGCCCTCGACGCCCGGCGGGTCGACGTCGACGAGCAGCAGCTCGGGGGAGCGCGCGTCGGCCCCGGTGGCGATCGCGCCGTGCTCCTCGGCGTAGGCGGCCAGCGCCTCGCGCCAGGCCTCGGCGCCCATCGGGACGCGACCGGGCGCGTCGCCGGTGAGCGCCGCTGACGCGGCCTCCAGGCCGGCGAGCTCCTCCGGGCGGTCCCGCGCGGCGAGCTGCACCTTGTGGAACATCGCGTTGCGGACCATCACGCCGAAGGCGCGCGCGTTGGCGGTGATCGGCCGCGGCGGCGCGGGCGGCTCCCCGGACTCCAGCGCCGCGGCGGCGCGGGCGACCGCGTCGGGGTCGGTGAGCGCCTCCCACTCATCCAGCAGGCTCGAGTCGGTCTGGCGGACGGTCTCCCCGAGCCAGTCGATGATGTCCTCGAGCTCCTCCGTGCGGACCTCCTCGGGGACCGTCCGGCGCAGCGCGCGGTAGGCGCTTGAGATGTAGCGCAGCACGAGGCCCTCGGAGCGCGCGATGCCGTAGTGGGCGATGAGCTCGGAGAACGTGCGGCCCTCCTCGTACATGTCGCGCACCACAGACTTCGGCGACAGGTCGGACTCGCGCACCCACGGGTGCGTCTCGCGGAAGGTGCGCAGCAGGTCCAGCAGGCCCTCGGCCAGCGGCTTGGGGTAGGTCACCTGCTCCAGGAGCTCCATGCGCTCCTCGTACTCGATGCCCTCGGCCTTCATCTCGGCGACGGCCTCGCCGCGCGCCTTGTGGGCCTGGGCCATGAGCACGGGGAACGGGTCGCCGAGGATCGCCTCCACCACCGAGACGACGTCCAGCGTGAACGTCTCCGCGTGCGGGTCGAGCTGCGCGAAGGCGGTCAGCGCGAAGGAGGCCAGCGGCTCGTTGAGCGCGAAGTCGTCCTGCAGCGCGGGCGCCAGGCGCAGCGTGCGCCCGTCCGCGTCCGCCTCGGCCAGCCACTCCAGGACGCCGGCCTGCACGAGCTCGTCGCCGAGCTCCTGGGCCTGCTCGGAGAGGCGCCGGCGGCCGCGCTCGTCCTCGTGGTTGTCCTCCATGAGCGCCCGCATCGCCTCGACCGGGTCGGCGGGCTGGTTGACGACGTTGAGGATCATCGCGTGGTCGACGCGCATCTTCGACGTCAGCGGCTCGGGCACCGCGTCGCGCAGGCGCTCGAAGGTGCCCTCGTCCCAGCTCACCGCGCCGTCGGCGGGCTTCTTGGTCTGGACCTTGCGGCGCTTCTTGGGGTCGTCGCCGGCCTTGTCCAGCGCCTTGGCCCGCTCGATCGTGTGGTCGGGCGCCTGCACGACGACGTGGCCGGAGGTGTCGAAGCCCGCGCGGCCCGCGCGCCCGGCGATCTGGTGGAACTCGAGGGTGTCGGTGCCGCAGATGACCTTCAGCAGCCCGGTCTGCGCGAGCTGCTCGACCAGGCGGCGGTAGCGGGGGAGCATCCCGGCGTGGTGGACGCCGATCCCGCTGCGCACGAGCTTGGAGAGCGTGCGCCCGAAGCCCGCGGTGAAGCGGAAGGCGCCGATCTCCGCGGCGATCTGCTCGCGCTCCTCGCGGGTGCAGAGCTTGGCCGACAGCAGCGACTGCGCGCGCTCCAGCGCCGAGGCCTGCGTGAAGTGCACGACGTAGATCGGGGCCTGGTCGGCGGCCACGAGCTCCTCCAGGAGCTCGTGCAGCGGGGTGACCGACCACGCGTAGGTCAGCGGCACGGGCCGCTCGGCGTCGTCGATGACCGCGGTCTCGCGGCGCGTGCGCTGCGTGAGGTCGTCGGTGATCTTCGCGACGTCGCCGAGCGTGGCCGACATGAGCAGGAACTGCACGTCGGGGAGGGAGAGCAGCGGCACCTGCCAGGCCCAGCCGCGCTGGCCGTCGGCGTAGTAGTGGAACTCGTCCATCACGACCTGGCCGACGTCAGCGCCGCCGCCCTGGCGCAGCGCGATGTTGGCCAGCACCTCGGCGGTGCAGCAGATGATCGGGGCGTCGGAGTTCACCGACGCGTCGCCGGTGAGCATCCCGACGTGCTCGGCGCCGAAGACCGCGCACAGGGCGAAGAACTTCTCCGAGACGAGCGCCTTGATCGGCGCGGTGTAGAAGGTCCGCTCGCCGCGCGCGATCGCCGCGAAGTGGGCGGCCACGGCCACGAGCGACTTGCCCGAGCCCGTCGGCGTGGCCAGCACGACGTTCGCACCGGAGAACAGCTCGATCGCGGCCTCCTCCTGGTGGAGGTAGGGCTCGATCCCCTCCTCCTCCAACCAGCCCGCGAACGCGTCGTAGAGCGCGTCCGCGGTGGGCTCGTCGGGGATGGCGTCGACCAGGCGCATGAGCTCTGAATGACGCTAGTGGCGCCACCTCGCGGGTAGGACCCCTGCGTGCCGGAGCGTCGCGTCGTCGTCGACCACATGACCCTGGGGGTGTCCGACCTGCCGCGCAGCCGGGCGTTCTACACGGCCGCGCTCGCCCCGCTGGGGTTCGCCGAGAGCCCCCACGCGGCCGAGGGCCCCCACGAGGCGCTCCTCGGTCCGGGCGGGCGCACGGACATCGCGCTCTCCACGGCCTACGCCGCGGGCACGGGCGTCGACGTCGCGTTCGCGGCCGACGCGCCCGAGGACGTCGACGCGTTCCGTGCCGCCGCCCTCGCGGCGGGCGGTTGCGACGCCGGCCCGCTTCCCCGGCGCACGCGGTGCTCGGCGGGCTGCCACGGCACCGTCGTGCTCGATCCCGACGGCCACCGCGTGGGCGCCGTCTTCCACGAGCACGACGCGTCGCGTCGGGCTCAGGTCGCGATCGTCCCCACGTCGATGACGAAGCGGTAGCGCACGTCGGAGTCCAGCACGCGGTCGTAGGCCTCGTTGATCTTGTCCGCGCCGATGACCTCGATCTCGGCGCCGATGCCGTGCTCGGCGCAGAAGTCGAGCATCTCCTGGGTCTCCTTGATGCCGCCGATCATCGAGCCGGCGTAGGAGCGGCGGTTGCTCAGCAGCGAGAAGACGTTGACGTCCAGCGGCTCGGGCGGCGCGCCGACGTTGACCAGCGAGCCGTTGACGTCCAGCAGCGCGAGGTAGTCGTCGATCGGGAGCTTGGCGCTGACCGTGTTGATGATCAGGTCGAACGTCCCGGAGAGCTCCTCGAGGGTCCCCTCCTCCTTGGTCGCGTAGTAGTTCTTCGCGCCGAACTTCCTGCCGTCCTCCTCCTTGGAGCGGCTCTGGGAGAGCACGGACACGTCGGCGCCCATGGCCACGGCGATCTTGACGGCGAGGTGGCCGAGGCCACCCATGCCGACGACGCCGACGCGCTTGCCGGGGCCCGCGTTCCAGTGGTGCAGCGGCGAGTAGGTCGTGATGCCCGCGCACAGCAGCGGCGCGGCGACCTCGAGGGAGATGCCCTCGGGGATGGTGCAGACGAAGTGGTCCTTGACGACGATCTGCTGCGAGTAGCCGCCCTGGGTGCCCGAGCCGTCCTCGAAGGCGGTGCCGTAGGTCCCGGTCATGCCGGGGATGCAGTACTGCTCCTCGTCGTTCTTGCAGTGCTCGCACTCCAGGCAGGAGTCGACCATGCAGCCCACGCCGACGCGGTCGCCCTCCTTGAACTCCTTCACGTCGGAGCCCACCTCGGCGACGATGCCGGCGATCTCGTGGCCCGGGACGATGGGGTAGTAGGAGTCGCCCCACTCGCCGCGGACGGTGTGGATGTCGGAGTGGCAGATGCCGCAGAACTTGATGTCGATGCGGACGTCGTTGGGGCCGACGTCACGGCGCTCGATCTCGAGGGCGGAGAGGGGGTCGGTGGCGGAGGTGGCTCCGTAGGCGCTGACGGTGGTGCTCATTGGCCCTGGGTGTGCCCGGGCGCAGGGGCCAGCACGCACCGGAAGCCGGTTGACACCGTGCACCGGCGTCTGGGACGGTCCCGCGCCGATGCCCGCCGGAGCCGCCCGCCGACGCCGATCCCGCCTGCGCGCGCTGGGTCGCGCGGCGACCGCCGCGTTCGTGCTCGCCACGACCGGCGCCGCGGCCCTCCCCGCGGGGGCGTCGGCGCAGGTCGACGCCGGCGCGCCGTGCGCGATCAGGCTCGGCCGGCCGTGGTGCGACACCGGGCTGACGCCCGACGCCCGCGCCGGGCTGCTCCTGCAGGCGATGACCCAGCAGGAGCGCATCGGGCTGCTCGGCGGCGACGAGCTGCTCGGCGTGCTCGGGCAGGCGGGGACCCACACGGGCACCTCCAACGGCATCCTCCGCCTCGGGGTGCCGACCGTGCACCTCACCGACGGGCCCGCCGGCGTGCGGTCGGGCAGCTCGACCGCGCTGCCCTCGCCGATGCTCGTCGCGGCCTCCTTCGACCCCGCCGCCGCCTCCGCCGACTATGGCGTCCTGGCCGCCGAGGCGAAGGCCAAGGGCAACGACGTGGTCTTCGGCCCCGGGGTCAACATGCTGCGCACGCCGCTCAACGGGCGCACGTTCGAGTACCTCGGGGAGGACCCGCACCTCGCGTCGCGCATCGCGGTGGCGGAGATCCGGCGCATGCAGGCCGACGGGGTCATCGCCGACGTCAAGCACTTCGCCGCCAACAACCAGGAGGGGGTCGGCGACACGCCGGCGGAGGGCTCGCTGGCCGGCAGCTCGACGACGGGCAACCGCATGACCGTCGACGCGCGCGTGGGCGAGCGCGCGCTGCGGGAGCTCTACCTGCCCGCCTTCGAGGCGGCGGTCAAGGACGCCGGCGTGCTGTCGGTCATGTGCGCCTACCCCCGCGTCAACGGGACCTACGCGTGCGAGAACGGGCCGCTGCTCACCGACGTGCTGCGCCGCGACTGGGGCTTCAAGGGCCAGGTGCTGGCCGACTACGGCGCGACGCACAGCACGGCCGCGTCGCTGGAGGCGGGGCTCGCCTTCGAGCCGTGGCCGGGGATCAACCTCGGCCCGCTGGCCGTCAACGCCGCGCTCGGCCGGGGCGAGGTGGACCAGGCGACGATCGACCAGCGCGTGCTCGAGACGCTGCGCACGCTCTTCGCGGGCGGCGTCTTCGACCGCGCGCCCTATCCCGAGGACGGCGCGATCGACGCCGACGCCCACGACCGCACCGTCGGCGAGGTCGCCGAGCGGGGCATGGTCCTGCTGCGCAACACGTCGGCCGCCCTGCCGCTGGACCCCGCGGGCACCGGCCGGGTCGCCGTCATCGGCCCGGAGGCCGACGAGGTCAAGGGCGGCGGCGGCTCCTCGGCCACCGCGGCGCTGCGGCCGACGAGCCCGCTCGCCGGGCTGCAGGCGCGCTACGGCGCCGACCACGTCACCTCCGACGACGGCAGCGACGCCGCCCGTGCGGCCGAGGTCGCCCGCGGCGCCGACGCAGCTGTGGTGGTCGTCGGCGACCGCGCCATCGAGGGCGTCGACAAGCCGTGCCTGTCGCTGAACTGCGGCCAGAGCGACGGGGTCGACCGCGACGCGCTCGTCCGCGCCGTCGCCGCGGCCAACCCGCGCACGATCGTGGTCCTGGAGACGAGCGGGCCGGTGCTCATGCCCTGGCGCGACCAGGTCGGCGCGATCCTCGAGGCCTGGTACCCCGGCCAGGCCGGCGGCCGGGCGATCGCCCGCCTGCTCGCCGGCGACGCCGAGCCGAGCGGCCGGCTGCCCGCGACCTTCCCCGTGGACGAGGCCGACGAGCCCACCGCCGGGGACACCACCCGCTACCCCGGCGTCCCGGACGGCACGGGCATCGGCGAGGCGGCGACCTACTCCGAGGGCACGCTCATCGGCTACCGCTGGTTCGACGCAAAGGCGAAGCCGGTCGCCTACCCCTTCGGCTTCGGGCTGGGCTACACGACCTTCGCGCTGTCGGATGAGCGCATCGAGGACGGGGCCACCGTCACCGTGCGCGCGACGGTGACCAACACTGGGGCGCGACGCGGGAGCACCGTCCCGCAGGCGTACGTCGGGCTCCCCGCGCCGGCCCCCGGCGAGGAGATCGCCCCGTGGCAGCTGCGCGGCTTCGAGAAGGTGACGCTGGAGCCGGGCGCCTCGCGGGAGGTCAGCTTCGCCCTGGACGAGCGCGCCCTCTCCTCCTGGAGCACCGCCGAGCACGGCTGGCGGATCGCCCCCGGCTGCCAGCGCATCGCCGTCGGGCTGTCCTCGCGCGACCTGCCGCTGCAGGGCGGCGTGACGCGCGGGGAGGGCAGCTGCCCCGTCCCGAGCGGGGCGTCCGCGCCCGGCGCCGCCGGGCCGCAGGCCGCCGCGGGCGCACCGGCCACGAGCGCGTCCTCCTCGGGCGCGGCCGCCAGGCCCGCCGCCACCCGCCGCTGCACGAGCCGCCGGCGCTTCACGATCACGCTGGCCCGGAAGCTGCGCCGCGCGCAGGTGCGCGTCGACGGCAGGGCCGTCCGCGTGCGGCGCGTCCGCGGGCGCCTGCGGGCGAGCATCGACCTGCGGCCCCGGACGCGCTCGATCGTCCGCGTGCGCATCGTCGGCCGGACGGCGCGCGGCCGGGTCGTCCGCAGCACGCGGACGTACCGCCCGTGCACCGCGCGGCGATGATGTGCGCCGATGAGCACCGCAGCTGACCCCGACCAGGCCTACGACGTGCGGGAGCTGCCCCTCGCCGGCGGCGAGGTGGCCACGCTCGTGCACGCCGCGGCGGAGCACCCCACCGGCCGGGCGGTCCTCTACGTCCACGGCTTCTCGGACTGCTTCATCCAGGACCACGTCGCCGCGCACCTCACCGAGCGCGGCTGCGACCTGTGGGCGGTGGACCTGCGCCACTGCGGACGCTCGCTGCGGCCGGGCGATCTGCCCCACTACGTCGAAGATCTCGCCACCCACCACGAGGAGCTCGACGCGGCCCTGGCCGCCGCGGTCGCCGGCGGCGCCACCGACGTCGTCGTGCTCGCGCACTCCACGGGCGGCCTCATCTGCTCGCTGTGGCTGCACGACCGCCGCGACGACCCGGCGATCGCGGCGGTCCGCGGCCTGGCCCTCAACTCCCCGTGGTTCGAGCTGGCCGGGATGACCCCGCGCGAGCGCCGCACCGCGACGGCGGCCGCCGCCGTGCTGGCCCGCGTGCGCCCGCATCGGCCGATGACCAAGCTCGCGCCGGCCTACGGCCACAGCCTCCACATCGACCACCACGGGGAGTGGCGCTTCGACACCTCGCGCAAGCCGCTGGAGGGCTTCCCGGTCCTGGCGGGATGGCTGCACGCCGTGCGCCGCGGCCACGCGCGCCTGCACCGCGGCCTGCGCGTGCCGGTGCCGGCGCTGCTGCTGCGCTCCGACGCCTGCCTGCTGGCCCAGCGCGCGTGGAGCCCGGGCCTCATGCGCGCCGACGCGATCCTCGATCCAGAGGACATGCGCCGGCACGCGCCCGACCTCGGCACCCGGGTCACCGACGTCGTCCTCGAGGGCGCGATGCACGACGTGCTGCTCTCCGCCCTGCCCGTCCGCACCCGGGCGCTCACCGCGCTGGACGCGTTCCTCGACGAGGTCGCCGCCTGAGGCGCCTGAAGGCCCTGAACACCGTTACGATCGGGAGCCGGATGTCGATGCGTCCGCGCAGCCCCGAGTCCGATCGGGCCCGTCAGATCGCCGCGATGGGCCGTGAGCTGCTCGACGCCGAGGGGCCGGACGGCCTCTCCATGCGGCGCCTGGCCGAACGGATCGGGGTGACCGCGCCGGCGCTGTACCGCTACTTCCCCGACAAGTCGGCGCTCGAGGACGCGATCGTCGCCCAAGCCCACTGGGAGCTCGGCGACCTCTGCGCCGACCACACGGCCGCCGCGCGCGTGGAGGGCCGCGACGAGCTGCTCGCGCTCGCCGGGGCCTACACCGACTGGGCCCGGCGGCACCCGCACCTCTACCGCCTCGTGTACTGCTCGCCGCAGGAGCGCAGCCGGCGCGATCCGGGTGCCGAGCAGCACGGCGCCGCGCAGCTGCGCGCCCTCTGCGGCGGGGACCGGGAGGCCGCGGCGGGGCTGTGGACCTTCGTGCACGGGCTGGTGATGCTCGAGCTCGACGGGCGCATGACCGACGGGATGCAGACCGGGCGCATCCTGGAGCGGGGCATCGGGCTGCTGCGGCCCGCGACGCCCTGACGCTGCGGTAGAAGTGCGCCCATGAAGGCCATCGTCTGCCAGCACGCCGACCTCGACGTGCGCGACGTCCCCGCGCCGACGCCCGGCCGCGGGCAGGTGCGCCTGGAGGTGCTGCGCTGCGGCATCTGCGGCTCCGACCTGCACGCGCGCCACGGCTTCGACGCCTGGGCGGACATGGCCGAGCAGGTCGGCTACGACCGCTTCGGCCGCAGCGAGCAGCCCATCGTCCTGGGCCACGAGTTCTCCGGCGCGGTCGCCGAGCACGGACCGGGCTGCCGGGCCACGGTGCCCGAGGGGGCGACCGTCGTGGCCCTCCCCATGCTCCGCGGGCCGTCGGACGGCGTCGACCTCACCGGGCTGTCGGCGGACGCGCCGGGCGCCTACGCCGAGCAGGTCCTCGTGCAGGAGTCGCTCATGCTCGCCGTGCCCAACGGCCTGGGTCCCGACGTGGCGGCGCTCACCGAGCCGATGGCGGTGGCCTGGCACGCCGTGCGCCGCGGCGAGGTCGCCAAGGGCGACGTGGCGATCGTCATCGGCTGCGGCCCGGTCGGCCTCGGCGTGATCCTGTGCCTCAAGGCGCGCGGCGTCCGGACGGTCGTGGCCAGCGACCTGTCGGCCCGCCGTCGCGCGCTCGCGACGGCCTGCGGCGCCGACGTCGTCGTCGACCCCACGGTCGACTCGCCCTACGCGGGCGGGCGGGCGCACGGGCACATCGCCGCGCTGCCCGGCCTGCTCGAGCTCGGCGTGGGCACCACGGAGAAGCTCGCCCGCCTGCCGTTCGGCGCCTGGTCGGTGTGGCGCGCGGCCGAGCGCCTCGGCGCGGGGCCCAAGCGCCCCGTGGTCTTCGAGTGCGTCGGCGTGCCCGGCATGATCGGCGGGATCATCGACGAGGCCCCGCTCGCCTCGCGGGTGGTCGTCGTCGGCGTGTGCGTCGGTCCCGACCGCTTCACCCCGGCGATGGCGATCAACAAGGAGATCGACCTGCGCTTCGTCTTCGGCTACTCGCCGCTGGAGTTCCGCGACGTGCTGCACATGCTCGCCGAGGGGGAGCTGGACCCGCGCCCGCTCATCACGGGGACCATCGGCCTCGACGGGGTCGCCGACGCGTTCGAGGCGCTCGCCGATCCGGAGGGGCACGCGAAGGTCCTCATCGACCCGCGGGCGCCGGTGCCGGCCTCCTCGGCGGTCACGGGATGAGCACGACGCGGTCGGTCGAGCCGGCCGAGCGCGTCCAGGCCGCCTCGACGTCGCTGAGCGGCGTCGGGGCGACGTCCAGCACGTAGTCCTCCCGGGCGATGTGCGCGGCGAGCTCGGAGA
>CAXUES010000085.1:0-3371 GCA_964250185.1 uncultured Solirubrobacteraceae bacterium
ACGGCGAGGGCCAGCAACGGAGGGCGCAGCGCCCGGCTGAGGCGTGGCGCGCCGTACCAGGGCGTCAGGACCTCCGCGGGCGGCAGGACGTGCCGGGCGGCGAACCGGCGCGCGGCCGATGCCGGGGTGAGGAGCCCCTCGACGAGCGCGGCCCGCCCGTCCCCACGCCGCGTCTGCCTCGCGGCGAAGGGGTCGGCCAGCCGGGCGGCCAGCCGGGCCCGCAGGCCTTCGTCGGGTCGCAGTCCCAGCACCTCGGGTGCGGGGAGCCCCACGAGCCGGTGGCAGGCCAGCGCCGCGCTGGTGAGCGCACGCCGGACGGCCGGTGTGCTCCGGGCGACCTGACCGAGCGCTCCGGGCGGCAGGTCCGCGCCGTAGCGCCCCCACCAGGCGGCGACGTCGGCGGGCAGGCGCAGGCCGACCATGCCGTCGCGCGCGTAGATGAGCAGGAGCAGCGCGAGCTCGTCGGCGTCCCGGGCGCGGCGCCCGTCGCCGTCGGCGGGCGGCAGGCTGCGGCGCAGCACCGTGGTGGCGAGGTCCTTCGAGAACCCCTCGACGCGCCAGTGCAGCTCGATGTCGGGCAGCGTCCCGGCCCGATGCGCCAGGAGCACGTGGTGGAGCACCTCGGTGCGCGGCCCCTCCACCGCGAAGCCGAGCACGGCGAGCACCTCGATGGCCGCGTCCACGTCCTCGGGGGCGACGAGGAGGTCCGCGTCGGCGCAGGGCCGCGTGCCCACGCGCGGGTGCAGGCGGGCGGCGAGGTCGGCGCCCTTGAGGGCGAGCGCCGGGATGCCCGCCGCCTCGAGGCGCGCGCACGCGGCGCGCTGGACGCTCCCGCACAGCTGCACCTGCGTGCCGGCCGCGGCGACCGCGTCGGCGACGTCGCGGACGAGCTGCGGCGAGGCGAGGCCGAACGCCTCGAGCCGCCCGCCGGCGATGCCGAGCACCCGCAGGTCGCCTGCCCACGTGACGAAGCGGTCGGGAGGCACCGCTGCCGCGAGCGCTGCGAGCTCCCCGGCGCGCGCCTGGCGGCGGTCGGCCGTCGAGCACAGCACGGCGCCGAGGCGCTCGAGCCGGTGGCGGTCGTCCGCGGTGCCCATCGGGGCGGAGCATCTCGCATCGGGCGCCGACGACCTGCGTTCACCGCGGAGTGGACGTAGCTGCGCGGCGCGCATATTGTGCCGATGACGACCCGTCAGACGACCGAGGAGCCGCAACATGCCCGACCCGAGCCTGCCGGACACCACCACGCCCTACGAGGCGCCCATCGTCGAGGACATCGCCGGCGGCGACGTCCCGCTGGCCACCACGCCGGGCATCCTCCCGCCCTCCGGCATCCCGGCCGCGTGAGCGAGGACGTCGTCTCCGCCGACGCGCCGTACGAGGCGCCGGTCGTCGAGGACATCGCCGGCGGCGACTGCCCCCTGGCGACGGCGCCCATGATCATCGCGCCCGCGTCTTGACCCACCCCGCACGGCGGTTGGCGCGCGGAGCGCTGCGCCGCGTGCGGGGAACAGCCGCGCCGGTCCCCGAGCCCGCGCTCGAGCGCCCGTTGGGCGCGAAGCTCGAGATGACCCACCGCTGCAACCTGCGGTGCTCCTTCTGCTACACCGACTCGCCGCGGGCGACCATGGACCCGGCGGCCGCCGACATCAGCGACGCCACGTGGCTGGGGCTGGCCGACGAGCTCATCGCGCTCGGCGTGCTCGAGGCGGTCATCACGGGCGGCGAGCCGCTGCTGCGGCGCGAGCTCGCGCTGGAGCTGGCGGATCGCCTGTGCGCCGCGCGCGTCAGCGTCATGTTCAACACCAACGGCTGGCACGTCGACGCCGAGGTCGCCGATCGCCTCGCGGCCCACGCGGGCATCCGCGTCCACGTCTCCATCGACGGCCCGACGCCCGAGGTGCACGACGCCTCGCGGGGGATCCCCGGGAGCTGGCGCCGGGCCATGGCGGCGATCGACCTGCTGCTGGCCCGTGGCGTCCCCGTCACCGTGGTGCACGTCGTCGTGCCGGGCGGCGAGCGCCGCGCCGGCGAGCTGCTCGACCTGCTCTGGACCCTCGGCCTCCAGTCGGTGCGGGTCGCCGGCATCACGGACGTCGGCGCAGCGGTCGGTGGCAACTGGCGTCTCGACGAGGCCGCCCTGCGTGCCGCGGTCGATGGCGCCGACCGGCCCGGGATGGCCGTCCAGCTCGTGCCCCCGGGCACCGACCCCGACGTCGACGCCAACCGCCGTCGCCTGGAGCAGCTGCTCATCCGGCCCAACGGCGACGTGGTGATCGACTCGATGCGGCCGATCGCCTTCGGCAACGCCGTCGAGGACGGGGTCGCCGCGTGCTGGAAGCGGATCGCCGCCTCGAGCGACGCGGATCGCACCCGCCCGGCCGGCCACGTCGGCTACCGCGATCCCGACGTGCGTCGGGACGGCCGCACGCCGCCGTCTCCTCGCGCGCTCGAGGTGGCCGAGCGGGCCCGGAAGGCCCGCGCCAAGGCACCGGCTCCCGCCCCGGACGGCGGCGACCTGCCCGCCGCAGAGGCGACGGTGGCCGCGCTCGCGCTCGCCCGTCCCTACGCGCTGGCCGACGTGCGCACCACGGCGGCCTCGCCGTCGGAGCACTACGTGCACGTCCCCGGCCGCCAGCGCTTCCACCGCCTGAGCCCGCAGGCGGCGCTGGTCATGGACGCCTGCTCCGACGGCGCCCCCGGCGACGCGGTCGAGGCGCTGCTCGCCCACCACCCGCAGGCCGAGCGCGGCCAGGTCGTCCGCGACGTCCTCGGCGCCGTGCGGGAGCTCAGCGAGCGGTCGATCCTCGTTCCTGCCGGTCGTCCGTGAGCTCTTGGATGAGCCCGCGCTCGGCGAGCGAGGCCAGCGCCGCGCCGGCGTCGTCGCGCGCGCGGGCCGCGTCGATGCCGAAGCGCTCGGCGAGCGCCGCGGCCACCGCGTCGGCAGCGGCCGGCTCGGCGAGCGCGTCCCAGACGCACGACGCTGCCTGGTTGAGCCGGACGGCGCGCCCGCTGGCGTGATCGAGCACGACGGCGACGTCGTCGAAGCGCTCGGTCAGCGTGGTCGAGGAGCGCTGGAAGGTGACGGGCTCGCCCATGGAGCGGGCAGCCTACGGACCGCCCCGATCGTCGGCGTGCTCTACGGGCAGCCGATCCGGGCGCCGTGGGCGATGCCGTCGTTGCGCGACGGCCCCGCCCCCTTCGCGCCGATCGAGATCCGTGACGCGCCTGATCTCGAGGCGCGCTGGCGCGACGTCCTCGCCGACGGGATGGTCGGACGGACCGCCGACGGTGGTGCGTGGACGGTGGCGACCACGCCCGTGGGGGCCGTCGGCCGGTTCGACGGCATCGGCACCTTCGCGATCGACCTC
>CAXUES010000085.1:3381-5645 GCA_964250185.1 uncultured Solirubrobacteraceae bacterium
ACCTCGGCGCGAGCCGCGCCGACGCGACCCCGCCGGGCACCGACCGCGCCGCCTGGGAGCACCCGCTCGTCAACTGGGCGCTCCCCCTGTTGACCGCGTCGCGCGGGACGACCGTCCTGCACGGGGCGACCATCCCCACGGCCGGCGGCGCGGTGGTCCTCTGCGGCCCGAGCGGACGGGGCAAGACGACCACGAGCCTGGCCGTCGCGGCGCGGGAGGGCCTCGGTGTCCTGGCCGACGACGTCACCGCGATCCGCGTCGACCCGGCGACCGGCGTGCCGGCGGCCTGGCCGGGGCCGCTCGGGTCGCGCGTCGTCGTCGGCCTGCTCAGCAAGGCGGTGGTGCACGCCGACAGCGCGCGGGCGCTCCCGACGCCCGTGCGGGCGATCGTCCTGCTCGCCGAACGGGGCGGGGACGCTCGGATCGAGCGCCTCGACCGCGCGGCGGCGCTCGTCTGGGCGGGCCAGCACCTCCTCATCGGCAGCGACGGCCGTCGGGCCGCGAGCTACGCGTCGCTCGCCGACGTCGTGCGCGCCGTCCCCGTCGTGCGCGCGTCCATGCCGGACGACCTGACCCAGCTGCCCGCCGCGGTCGACGCCCTGCTCGCCGGGATCTGACCGCTCAGCGACGGACGGTGAAGCGCAGCGTCGGCGTCGCCGCGGTGATCGGGCAGCGCCCGCTGACGCCGAAGCGCACCGTGCCCGTCGCCCGGGCGGCCGAGGTGAAGCGTCCGCGGATGGACAGCTGCCGCCGGCCCTTCGGGCCCGGCCCCAGCCCGATCGTCTTCACGAACGTCCCGCGCTTGGCCGCCGACGCCCCGTAGTGCACGCCGACGAGGAACGGCCGGCGGATGGGTCCGGACCGGCAGGTCGCGATGTCGTAGACGACGTAGAAGTGGGTGATCTTCCGCGGCGCGCCGGCGCGCGCCGAGCGGGCGACCGTCAGCCGCATCACGTGGCCGTCGCTCGTCTGGCCCGCGTACTTCCCGAGCGGCAGCTCGCCGGGGAGCGCACCGGCCGGTGCGGCTCCTGCGATCAGGGCGAGGAGCAGGGCACCGGCCAGGACGAGCGCGCGCATGCCGCGTGCCTACCGGATCGGGCGTCGGGGTGGGTGGGGAAGTTCCCCGGGGTCACACGAAGGTCCCCAGCCGCACGCCGAGTTCGTCCGGGCGCACGCTCCGCTCGGCGCGGCTGGGCGACGGCAACTACGTGACGACCGTGCCGGCTCGATCAGCAGTGGGGGCAGCGTCACTCGACGTGGCCGACCCGACGGCCTCGCGCACGTGCTCTTGCACGGCATCCGGGCACGACCGCCGATGGGGACCTCGATGCCGAACCCACGCGTCACCCGTGCGTCGTACGGCACCCAGGACCTCGACCCTCTCGCGATCGGGTCGTCCAACCGCGCGGCGCTGCTGCGCGACCTCGACGGCGAGGCCCGCGTGCGCACCGGGCTGGCAGCCGTCGTCGACCTCCCGCTCGAGCCGCCGACCGTGGCGGTCGCGGCCTAGGCCGGACCTAGATGTAGTACGTCCCGCGCGGGCCGCATGCACGCGGGCCCGAGCGGGGGTGTGGTGTAGCGGGTGGTGAAGTACGGCTAGCCCACACTCGGGTGACTGATGGTCGTCTTGCCGTCTTCGTCGGTCGGGACGAGCCACCACGCGTTGACCGAAGCGATCTGGACGCGCATCACCGGCACCTCGAAGTGCGGAGCCCCGGGCGGGAACACGGTGGCCGCGGCGATCGTGATGGTGGACTCGCGGTCGTCGAGGTACTCGCGCTGATCTTCGTCGCTTAGGTCGTCGAACTCCGTGTCGGCCGTCCTGTCGAAGTAGCTCACGCGGTCGGCCTGCTCACGCTCGTGTTGCCGCGTGAAGCGAGCGGTGAAGAGCTCGCGGTCGATCTCGCCCCAGGACTCCGGGTGACGCTTGAGCCCGACGTCGTAGCGCCGGACGTTGTCCTCGTCGAGCGCCTCTGCCATCGCGCTGAACGAGGTGATCCGGCCGTAGACCGTCATGCCGTTGGTGAGGACAGCGATGGCGCGGTCGATGCCGCTCAGGGCGTCGCTGTAAAGCTGAGCGAGGACGTGGTCGGGCCGCGTGTTGACCTTGATGTTGAGGAGGTCGCGATCCGTAGGAGAGAGGGACATGAGGGCGAGGCTACGCAGCCGTCCGGTCGTTGGAGTTCGAGCCGGGGCTTAGCTGCGGCGCGGCCGCCACGGGGCGCCGCGGGTAAGCCCATAGCGCCGGATGTCGCCGGTGGTCT
>CAXUES010000085.1:5655-10078 GCA_964250185.1 uncultured Solirubrobacteraceae bacterium
CCGATCTTGTCGAACCACTCCTCGATGAGCGGGATCTCCTTCTTCCACTCCTCGCGTCCCCATTCGCGAGGGCGGCGGCCATCGATAGTCGCGATAGTCACGCCGAGCGCGAGGATGAGGTCACCGTGTTCCCCGGGCATCCCATCATCGGCGGTGACGAAGACGCAGTCGGGATCGTGCTGGGCGAGCACCTTCAGAATCTCTGGATCCTTCTTACCGAGCAGACCTAGCCGCTCGACGCTCATGGCGCTGCGCCCGCGCTGCTCAAGCTGAGAAGCGAGGCGCTTGTCCAGGTTCTCGTCGATGACCAGAAGCCTGGACGGGACGGTCATGCAGCGAGCCGGCGGACCTCGTGCCACCAGCGGCGAGCGTCGCTGACCTCGTCGTGGGTGAGCCCATAGCCCTCGGTGAGCGTCTCGGCCCCGTCCCGCTCGTCAGCGATCTCAGCGACCTCCTGGGCGGCGATGCGTCGCCCTCTGATAACCGGCCGGCCGCTCATTAGGTCTGGGTCCACCTCAACATGCTCAAGGTCGGGAAGCTGGCGGACGGCCCATCCGCCTCGACTGAGCTGCGCTGCGATGGCCTCGAGGTTCTCGGGGTCCACCACCTGCTGCCATTGACCGGAGCTCAGGTCGTAGGCCTCGCCGTCGGACTGCACCCGGAGCCGGGTGTCGGCGCCTGTGGTGACGGTGGCGAGGCGAGCGTGCGTGAGCGGCCAGTCCCCATAGCTGGACATCACCTTGAGCGCGCGCCGGATGTCGAGGTGCCTGACCCCGCGGGTGAGAAGGTCGTGGACGACCATCGCCTCGGCGACGTCTTGGTAGCTGTAGACCTTCGGAGGCTTGGCGTCGGACTGCGACGCGCGGATGTAGCCGCGGCGGGCCCACTGACCGATCGCGTGGCCCGAGACACCAGCGAGCTGCCCGGCTTCCCAAGCCAGGTAGTGCCCTCGCGGCGGCATTGGGGTGACGGAGCCCACGGCGCGAGGGTAGTTCGTTACCGCGGCTCGCGTTCCTGTCGGTCAGACGGCTTCGTCGGCTGCGGCGAGGTAGGCGTCAAGCAAGCCAGCGGCCTCGTTCTCGTTGCCGGGCATCAGGTGCCCGTAACGGTCGTAGGTCACTTGGATGCTGCTGTGGCCGAGGTAGTCGCAGAGCGCCTTGGCGTTGACGCCGGCGGCGATCATGAGCGACGCGTAGGTGTGCCGGGCCTCGTGGAGGGTGATGCGCTTGAGCTTGGCCGTCTTCCACGCGTCGTCGGAGCGATCCTGGAGGTTGCTCGGGCTGAACGGCCTTTCCCCCGCGCCGAGCGCGTAGGTGGCCCCTGGCTGCTGCTGCAGCCGCTGGGCGGCGAGGTGCTCGCGCAGCGCGGTGGGGATCGGCACCCGCCGGCGCGTGCGGTTCTTAGTCTCCTGCAAGCCGTGCTCGAGGTCCCAGGAGCCGAGGACGTCGATGGTGCCGGCGGTGAGGTCGATCGCCGTCCACTTCAGGGCCATGAGTTCGCCGCGCCGCATGCCCGTGTAGAACGCCGTCCCCCAGATCGCACGGAGGTCGGCGGGCGCCGCGGCGACGAGCTGACCTGCCTCCTCGGGGGTCGCGAAGCGCTCGCGCCGGCCACGAACGGCGGGCAGCTTGAGCCCCTGCGTCGGAAGGACGTCCAGCTCGCCGAGCTGCAGGCCTCGGCGGTAGATGACGCGGAGGGCGGTGACGGCGCCCTGGATGGTGGCCGGGGCGCACTGGTCGACCGCCAGGCGGTCGACAAGCGCTTGGAGGTCGAGGCGGTGGAGGGTGTCGTACTGACGCTCCCCGAGGACCGGGAAGACCCGGAGACGGAGGCTCTGGCGGTAGGAGCGCAGCGCGGCCGGCTTGTACCGGTCTCCCGAGCGCGTGGTGACGACGCCGGCGCGAGCCTCGGCGTCCCATCGCTCGGCGGCGGCTTGGAGGGTGAGCTTCGCGGCGACGTGGCGACGGTCGCCCTTCCCGAGCGCGAGGTAGGCGTCGCGCCGCCAGGTCCGGGCCGCGCCCTCGCTGGTGAAGGTCCGCGAGCTGCGCTCTCCGGTGGCCTTGTCGAACACCACGGCACGGAACCCCGGGCTACACGAGCAGCCCGACCCGTTCGGCTTGACCTTGCACGACCGCGCGTGGCGGACCTGGACGCCTTGGCTCACGCGGCGGCCTGCCTCTCGAGGTTGTCTACGGGGGTGAGGTGGTGACGGCCGACGAACCAGCGCAGCGGCACGAGGGCGCCCTCGCTGGCGTTGTGGTCGCCGCCGACGGCGCGGCGCTCCTCGGCGAGCGCGCGGCGCGCGAGGTCGCGGACGCGGTCGGTCGGGACGATGAGCCAGCAGTCGTCGTCGTACTCGATCGCCCACCGGTCCGCGGTCGTGACGGAGAGCCCGGAGGCGCGGCCGTTGTGTCGGAACTCGATGAAGACGTTGCCCGTGCGGCGGGCGAGGCTGTCGGCCTTCACCTCGACGTGCGCGCCGAGCATCGTGTGCACGAGCGCGTCCTCGCGCGCCTGGCCGTGGCGGAGGTCGAGGTCGAAGCCCTCGCGAGCGATGCTCACGGCCATCAGCGCGTCTCCCCCGCCGCGGGCTTGTCCAGAGCGCGCTGCAAGTCGGCGATCGGACCCGTGAGCTCGCTGCGCCGGTAGTAGCGCCACGTCGGCCGGCCCGCTCTGGGAGCTCCGTCTCGCACGCGGTCGACCTCGCCGCTCTCCATCAGCCGCTTGAGCAGCGGGTAAGCGATCGCGTTGATGTGAGCGCCGGGGTAGTGCACGAGGAGCCGGTCGACCAGCTGCCGCTGCGTGAGACGGTCGTCGGCCAGGGCTTCGAGGACCTCCCGGCGCTTCCGGTGCTCGGGCACCATCTTGAATGCTCGGGTGCGTTCGAAGAGCTCGGCGTGCTCCTGTCGCTTCCTCTCGACCCCGGCGAGCAGGTCGGGAGGCGTCACGTAGCGGCCGAAGAGCGAGTGCACCTCGTGCAGGCGTTCCAGGCGCTCCCGCGCATCGTCGCTGAGGTAGCCCGCCTCGTCGAGGATCCCGCGCAGCAGCGCTGCTGTGGTCTCGCTGATCTGGCGGTACTGCTCGTCGCTCTGGCTCATGGTCGTCTCCTCTTGTGGGATGGAGACGCCGAAGCGGTACGGGAAGCGGCCAAGACGCCGCCCCCGCGGGTAGCGTCCGGGTCGCGTCGACGTGTCCTCGTCGGCGCCACGCCCCCGGCGGCTTGGCGGCCGTGCGGGGGCACTTCGCGGGCGAGCGTACCGGGCAACGCGGCGCCTGTCACGCGATAGCCCGGTCGAGGGCGTCGAGGAGGACGGCGGGCTTGGCCCACCACGGGTCGAGGCCGCCGGGCGGCTCGACGACGCGGAGGTAGTAGCCGTGGCGGTCGGCCAGGCGCCGCATGCCGTCGAGCGACAGCCCGAGCAGGTCGCGGTGCCCACCGACGCCCATGGTCAACAGCACGCGCGAGTCAGTCATCGTCGCCCTCCTCCTCGTCTTCGGTCGGCCCGTCCTCGAGCGGCCCGATCGAGTCCATGACGTGCGCGGTGATGAGGTCGACCAAGCGGCCGAGGACATCACCCGGCATCGGCGCGCCCGTAGCGTCGAGCACTTCGGCGTCGCGGACGGGCTGCAGGATGTCGCTCAGCCGTGCAGCCATCTCGACCTGAGTGGCGTGCACCGACTTGCGGAGGACGCGGTTCATCGCGGTGACGTAGTCCTCGTCGTCGAGCAGGTGCTCATAGCCGGCCGCTTCGAGCTCAGCCTCGGTGATCCGCTGGATCTCGTCGTCCAGCCAGCCCGCGTAGTAGCCGCTCACATTGTTCCCGAGGTAGCCCGGGCGCGCTGCGTGCCGCGGCGCGTCGCGCGGTTGTGGTCGTCCTGCGTGATGAAGGTCTGCAGCGGGTTCTCCCTGAGTCCGCGGATGATCGCCGCTGCGAGCTCGTCTGCGGTCATGCCGCCCATCCCGCCCCCTTCGCCGTGCGGGTGCACAGTGGATCCGGACGGGAGGTCGACGACCTCGGCGCCTTCCTCGCCGACGAGGGCTTGGCCGCCGCGCTGGACGTGGCCGCCGGTGGCCATCATCGGGATGTTCGGGGTGCCGACCGAGACGCCCGGGAAGACGGTCTTGCCGAGCACCTTCACCGGTGGGATGGAGAAGTCGAGCCCGTTCCAGACGCCGATGATGGAGTTGACCGCGCCGCGGAAGGCGTCCTTGAGCCCGTCGAACATCCCGGCCGTCGCGGTGCAGACCTTGCCGGGCATGCCGGTGAAGAAGCCGACGAACTCGCCGAACTTCGTCTTGACGAAGCCGACGACGTCGCTGGCGTGGTCCTTGAGCTCGTCCCAGTGGCGGACGATGTAGATGACCGCGGCGCCGACGGGCCCGGTGAGGATGCTGAGGATGAGCGGCCAGTTGCTCTTGATC
>CAXUES010000086.1:0-438 GCA_964250185.1 uncultured Solirubrobacteraceae bacterium
GGCCAAGCTCGGCGCCGCGCGCATGCTCGAGCTCGTCGACCGCTTCGGCCTGGACACCGTCCGCGCCGCCTCGGAGGGGCTCATGGACCACTCCGAGCGCATGCTGCGCCGCGAGATCGAGGCGCTCCCCGACGGCCGCTACGAGGCCGAGGGGCGCATGGACGGCTTCCTCGACCACCCCGACGAGGCCTACCGCGACCTGCGCATCAAGGTCGCGCTGACGGTCAGCGGCTCGGACATCCACGTCGACCTGACCGGCACCGACCCGCAGGTCGACCTGCCGATCAACATGCCCTTCGAGGGGACCGTCGACATCGCCGTGGCGCTCACGCTGCGGGCGATCCTGCTCGACACGACCCGCCACGACCCCGTGGTGTCCAACCAGGGCCTGTTCCGGCCGATCACCATCGAGGCGCCGCTGGGCTGCCTGGCCAACCC
>CAXUES010000086.1:448-10054 GCA_964250185.1 uncultured Solirubrobacteraceae bacterium
ACGATCGCGCGCTTCTGCCCGGGCAACATCATCGCCAACACGCTCATGCGCGCCCTGGCGCCCGTGCTGCCCGAGGGCGTCGCGGCGGGCGTCGGCAACCTCAAGGTCGTCGCCTACTCCGGCGCGGTCGAGGAGCAGTCCTGGGTCTACATGGACATCGTGGAGGGCAGCTACGGCGGCCGCCACGGCAAGGACGGCCTCGACGCCGTCGACACGCTCTACGCCAACACGCGCAACAACCCGATCGAGGACATCGAGTCGCACTACCCCCTGCGGGTGCGCCGGTACGAGCTCGTCGGGCACGGCGGCGGCGTCGGGCAGTGGCGCGGCGGCATCGGCTCGGTGCGCGACATCGAGTTCCTCGCCGACGGCGCCTTCTCGCTGGAGGGCGACGGCAACCTCGTCGCGCCGCCCGGCCTCTTCGGCGGCGGGGAGGGCACGCCGGGCGCGGTGGTCCTCAACCCGGACGGCGAGGCCGTGGAGCTCCCGTCGAAGATCCCCTACCGCAAGGCCAGCGCGGGCGACGTGCTGCGGCTCGTCGGCCCCTGCGGCGGCGGCTACGGCGATCCGGCGCTGCGCGACGAGGCGGCCATCGCCGCCGACCGCGCCGACGGCCTGGAGGTGCCGGCATGAGCACCACGGACGAGCGCACCCTGGCCGGCGACCTCGAGGCCGCCGCACGCATCGGCGCGACCGGCCGCGGCGGGATCTCGCGCTTCGCGTGGTCGGAGCCGCTGGCCGAGGTCACCCGGTGGGTGGCCGACGAGCTCGAGCGCCTCGGCCTGGAGGCCTCCACCGACGAGGCGGGCAACCTCATCGCCCGCTGGCCCGCGCCCGCCGGGAAGGCGGTCATGGCCGCCTCGCACCTGGACACCGTCCCCAACGGCGGCGGGTTCGACGGCGTGCTGGGCGTGCTGGGCGCCGTCGAGGCGGTGCGCATCCTGCGCCGCGAGGGCTTCGAGCCCGCCCGCCCCATCTGGATCGGCGCGTTCATGGACGAGGAGGGCACCCGCTTCGGCACCGCGCTCTTCGGCTCGCGCGCCTTCGTGGGTGAGGACCTCGACCGGGCCCTCTCCGCCGTGGACGCCGACGGCACCACGATGCGCGACGCGATCGTCGCCCGCGGCCTGGACCCGGAGCGCATCGCCGAGGCCGAGCGCGTCGACGAGCTCGCCGCCTACCTCGAGCTGCACGTCGAGCAGGGCCCGGTCCTCGACTCGCGCGGGCTGCGCCTCGGCGTGGTCGACGCGATCACCGGCGTGCTCGGCCTGCGCGTCCGCGTGGAGGGCGCCCCGAACCACGCCGGGACGACCCCGATGGAGCTGCGCCGCGACGCGCTGGCCGGCGCCTCGCGGATGGTCCTCGGCCTGCGCGAGCTCGCCCGCTCGCGCAGCGAGCTGCGCGCCACCGTCGGGCGGATCACGACGACCCCCGGCGCGTTCACGGTCATCCCGGGGACCTGCGAGTTCACCGTCGACCTGCGTCCGGCCCGGGCCGAGGCCGTCGAGCCCGGCGTGCAGGGCCTGCGCGACCTCGTCGCGGAGATCGCCGCCGACGAGGGGCTGACCGCGACGGTGACCCAGGAGTACGCGCTGCCCCCGGCGCCCATGGACCCCGCGGTCGTCGCCGCGCTCGAGGCGGCCGCCGCCGACGAGGAGGTCGAGCCGCTGCGCATGTGGAGCGGCGCGGGCCACGACGCGATGGTCATCGCCCGGCGCGTCCCGGCCGGGATGATCTTCGTGCCCAGCCGGCAGGGCATCAGCCACTCCCCGGAGGAGGACACCGCGGTCGCCGACTGCGAGCTCGGCGCCCGCGTGCTGGCCGGGGCGATCCGCCGCCTGGCGGGCTGAGCGTCAGCCCGCCGCGGCGGGCGGCGGCACGTCGGAGGTGACGTGGAAGCGCACCCGGTCGCCCAGCCAGGTCATCCGGGAGTGCTCCAGCGGCGAGCCGTCGGCCAGGAACGTCGTGCTGGTCACGACCACGAGGGGGACGTCGCTGCCCGCGGCCAGCAGCGTGGCCTCCTCCTCCAGGGCCCGGATGACCTCGAGCTCGTGCTCGGCGCGGACGGGCACCGCCCCGTGCTCCTCGGCCAGGACGACCGACAGCGACGCCTCCAGGCCGGCGGCGTCCTCGATCCCCGGGACGGCGGCGGCGTCGAACCACGAGCGGTACAGCGCGGCGGGCGCGTCGTTGATGAGGATGCGGCGCAGGAGCGTCACCACGACGGCGTCCTCGTCGAGGTCGAGCGCCTCGCGCAGCGCGGGGGCCGGGTCGTGCAGGCGCGAGGCCTCCAGGACCTCGGCGCGGTTGGAGAAGCCCAGGTCGCGCAGGCGCGAGGCGTAGGCCCCGAGGGTCAGGCTGAGGTCGTAGTGCAGCGGCCGGGGCTGCGGGCGGACGTAGGTCCCCGACCCGCGCCGGCGCTCCAGCAGGTCGTCCTTGACGAGCTCGGCCAGCGCCTGGCGCACGGTGACGCGGCTGACGGCGTACTCGCCGGCCAGCGCGAGCTCGGGTGGGATGCGCTCGCCGACGCCCCACTCCTCCGCCTCCACGCGGCGGCGGATGGCCATGGCCACCTGGTAGTAGACCGGGAGCGGGGAACTGCGATCGACCAGGGCCACTGGACGGCGAGTCTAAGTCCCGGCGCGGCGGCCGGGGTGGGCGGGCGTCGGCGCACCCCGGGCCGGGCACCCATCCGACCGTGTCCCGGCTCATCGTCATCGGAGGGGACGCGGCGGGCATGACCGCGGCGTCCAGCGCGAAGCGACGGGAGCCCGACCTCGACGTCCTCGTCCTGGAGCGCGGCGGCTTCACCTCCTTCTCGGCCTGCGGGATCCCCTACTACGTCGGCGACTGGGTCCACGGGCTGGACGACCTCGTGGCCCGCACGCCCCAGGAGCACCGCGACAACGGCCTCGACGTCCGCATGGGCCACGAGGTGCTCGGGATCGACCTGGACGCCCGCGAGGTGACCGTGCGCGACCTCGCCCCGGGCGGTGGCGACCGGCGCGAGGGCTTCGACCAGCTCGTGTACGCCACGGGCGCCGAGGCGGTGCCGCCGCCCATCGACGGGGCCGACGCGCTGGAGCCCGTGCGCACCCTGGACGCCGGCCGGCGCTTCAAGGAGGCCCTGGACCGCGAGCAGCGTGGCAAGGCGGTGGTCGTCGGCGGGGGCTACATCGGCGTGGAGATGGCCGAGGCGCTCGTGCACCGCGGCTTCGCGGTCACGCTCGTGGAGCGCTCCGACCACATCTTCGGGACGCTGGACCCCGAGCTGGGCGACCGGGTCCAGGCCGCGGCCGAGGGCGTCGGCATCCACGTCCTGACGGGGACGACGGTGGAGGCCGTCCTGACCGGCGCCGACGGCCACCCGCGCGCCGTGGTCACGTCGGCGGGGGAGCTCGAGGCCCGCCACGTGGTGCTCGGCACGGGCGCCCGGCCCGCGGTCGGCCTGGCCGAGGCGGCGGGGCTGCCCATCGGCGCCTCGGGCGCCGTGGCGGTCGGGGCCGACCAGGCCTGCCCCGGCCTGGAGGGCGTCTGGGCGGCCGGCGACTGCGCCGAGAGCCTGCACCGCCTGACGGGCGAGCAGGTCAACATCCAGCTCGGCACCCACGCCAACAAGCAGGGCCGCGTCGTCGGGGCCAACGCCACGGGCGGCGACGTGCGCTTCCCGGGCGTGATCGGCACCGCGATCTCGCGGATCTGCCACATCGAGGTGGCCCGGACCGGGCTGGGGGAGGCCGAGGCGACCGCCGCCGGCTTCGACCACGTCTGCGAGACCATCACCGCCAACACGCACGCGGGCTACTGGCCCGAGTCGGGCGAGATGACCATCAAGCTCGTGGCCGAGCGGGGCACGGGCCGCCTGCTCGGGGCGCAGATCGCGGGCGCGCCGACGGCGGGCAAGCGCATCGACACCCTGGCGCTCGCCACGTGGGTGGGCATGGCCGTCGGCGACCTGGAGTGGGTCGACCTGAGCTACGCGCCGCCCGTCTCGCCGACCCTCGATCCCATCCTCGTGGCGGCGCGCGCCACCGCGAAGCTCGTCTAGCTTGCGCGGCCAGATGGACGCCGTCCTCGCCCGCACCCCGCCGCTGCTCGCGGCCCGCACCACCCGCGAGTGGCGCTCCACCCGCGAGCGCTTCGCCTGGCCGGCGCCGCCGGCCGGGGAGGGGCGCCCCGCGCTCCTGATCCCGGGCTTCCTGGCCGGCGACGGCAGCCTGCGGCGCATGGGCGCCTGGTTGCACGAGGGCGGCTTCGTGACGGGCCGCAGCGGCATCGCCTTCAACGTCGCGTGCATGGAGCCGACCGTCGACGCGCTGGAGCGTCGCCTGGAGGCCGCGGTGCAGCGCACGGGCGAGCGCGCCGTGCTCGTCGGCCAGAGCCGCGGTGGGGTCATCGGCCGCGCCCTGGCCGTGCGGCGGCCCGAACTCGTCGAGACGCTCGTCACGCTCGGCTCCCCGCTGCTGCACCAGCTCTCCGTGCACCCCTGGCAGTGGGCGAACATCGGGTGGGTCGGCCTCATGGGGACCATGCGGGTGCCGGGCTTCTTCTCCTTCAGCTGCATCTCCGGCGACTGCTGCGCGCGCTCGCGGGCGGAGTCCCTCGGGCCCTTCCCGGACGGGGTGCGCTTCGTGTCGCTGTACTCCCGGGCCGACGAGGTCGTCCGCTGGCGCTCCTGCCTGGATCCCGCCGCCGAGCACGTCGAGATCGGCACGACGCACCTCGGGATGGGCCTGGACCGGGCGGTCTGGGAGCACCTGCAGGGCGTGCTCGCGCCGAGCTGACGTCGCGTCGGAACGCGCGGTTAGGGTCCGGGCATGGCCCGCCCCACCGTCGCGCTGCTCGGCACGCTGGACACCAAGGGCGCCGAGCTGGCCTACCTCCGGGACCGCCTCGACGGGGAGGACGTGGACGTCCTGCTCATCGACGTGGGGACGGGCGGGCCGCCCACCGTGGCGCCCGACGTCACCCGGGAGGAGGTCGCCCGGGCCGGCGGGATCGACCTGGACGCGCTCGTGGCGGCGGGCGACCGCGGGGCGTCGGTCAGCGCGATGGGGGAGGCCGCCGCGGCGCTGCTCGTGGCGTTGCACGCCGAGGGGCGCCTCCTCGGCGTGCTGGCCGCGGGCGGCACGGGCAACTCGTCGATCGCCGCCACCGCGATGCAGGCGCTGCCGATCGGCGTGCCCAAGCTCCTGGTGTCCACGGTGGCCGCGGGCGACACGACGCCGTACGTCGGCGCGGTCGACCTGACGATGATGGCCGCCGTCACCGACGTGGCCGGCGTCAACTCGATCTCCGCGCGGATCCTGGCCAACGCGGCCGGGGCGATCGCCGGGATGGTCAGGGCCCAGCCGGTGGAGCTCGGCGACGGCCGCCCGCTCGTGGCCGCGAGCATGTTCGGCGTCACGACGGCCGCCGTGGAGGCGGCCCGGACCGTGCTGGAGGCCGAGGGCTACGAAGTGCTCACCTTCCACGCCACGGGCGCGGGCGGCCGGGCGCTGGAGCGCCTCGCCGCGGGCGGCTTCCTCGCCGGGGTGCTCGACCTGACCACCACCGAGCTCGCCGACGACCTCGTGGGGGGCGTCCTGACCGCCGGGCCCGACCGGCTCACCGCGGCGGGCGCCGCCGGCCTGCCGCAGGTCGTCTCGGTCGGTGCGCTGGACATGGTGAACTTCGGCCCGCGCGCGAGCGTGCCCGAGCGCTTCGCCGACCGGCAGCTGCTCGTGCACAACCCGACGGTGACGCTCATGCGCACGACGCCGCAGGAGAGCGCCGAGCTCGGGCGGCGCGTGGCGGCCAAGCTCGCCGCGGCCACGGGGGAGACGACGCTCTTCCTCCCGCTGCGGGGCATCTCGGCGGTGGACGTCGAGGGCGGCCCGTTCCGCGACCCCGAGGCCGACGACGCGTTGTTCGCCGCGCTGCGCGAGGGCCTGGCCGGCAGTCGGGTCGACATGGTCGAGCTCGACCTGGAGATCAACGACGACGCCTTCGCCCGGACGATGGCCGAGCGGCTGCACGCGCAGATCGGCCGGGTGGCGGCGTGACCGGCGCCGAGGCGCGCGAGCGCCTGCGGGCCACCGCGGCGGCGGGCGAGGCGATCATCGGCGCCGGCGCGGGCACCGGGCTGTCGGCCAAGTGCGCCGAGGCGGGCGGGACCGACCTGATCATCATCTACAACTCCGGCCGCTACCGGATGGCGGGCCGCGGCTCGCTGGCAGGCCTCATGCCCTACGGCGACGCCAACGCGATCGTCGTCGACATGGCCCGCGAGGTGCTGCCCATCGTCCACGACGTGCCCGTGCTGGCCGGCGTGTGCGGGACCGACCCGTTCCGCTCCATGGACCGCTTCCTGGACGAGCTCGCCGGCCTGGGCTTCGCCGGGGTGCAGAACTTCCCGACGGTCGGCCTCGTCGACGGCACCTTCCGGGCCAACCTGGAGGAGACCGGCATGGGCTTCGACCTCGAGGTCGAGATGATCCGCCTGGCCCACGAGCGCGGCCTGCTCACCGCGCCGTACGTCTTCGACCCCGACCAGGCCGCCGCGATGGCCCGGGCGGGCGCCGACGTGCTCGTCCCCCACATGGGGTTGACGACGAGCGGCTCGATCGGGGCACGGACCGCGCTGACGCTCGACGAGAGCGTGGAGCGCGTGCAGGCCATGCGCGACGCGGCCGTGGCCGTCGCCCCCGACGTGCTCGTGCTCTGCCACGGCGGGCCGATCGCAGCCCCCGAGGACGCGGCCTACGTCCTGGAGCGGACCGAGGGGGTCGTGGGCTTCTTCGGGGCCTCGAGCATGGAGCGCCTGCCCACCGAGGTGGCCATGACCGAGACCATGCGCGCGTTCAAGGCGATCGGGCCCTTGTGACCAGTCGGTGAACGCCGGATCGGGGCGTGGTGGCGGCCGGGCAGGCGGTTCGCATGGACTCCTCGACCATCGTCGTGATCCTGGTGGTGATCGTCGCCCTCGGGTTCGACTTCACCAACGGGTTCCACGACACCGCCAACGCGATGGCCACCTCCATCGCCACCAGGGCGCTCAAGCCGAAGGTCGCGGTGGGCATCGCCTCGGTGCTGAACTTCGTCGGGGCGTTCCTGTCGCTCAACGTCGCCGCGACCATCGCGGAGGACATCGTCAGGCCGGACGCGATCACCCCGGCGATCATCCTCGCCGGCCTGCTCGGCGGGGTCTTCTGGAACCTCATCACCTGGCGGCTGGGGATCCCGTCCTCGAGCTCGCACGCGCTCATCGGCGGGGTCATCGGCGCGGTCGTGGTCGCCTCGGGCTTCGACGCCGTGCTCGCCGACGGCGTCCTCGGCAAGGTGCTCATCCCGGCGGTGCTCGCGCCGATCCTCGCCTTCGGCGTCGCGGGCACCGCGACGTTCCTGGTCTACAAGCGCGTGGGCGGCCGCGACGGCGACACGACCAAGCGCTCCTTCAAGGCCGGGCAGATCGCGTCGGCCTCGCTCGTCGCGCTCGCCCACGGCACCAACGACGCGCAGAAGACGATGGGCGTCATCACGCTCGCGCTGGTGGCCAACGGCACGCTGAGCGGCGCGAGCCCCGACGTCCCGTTCTGGGTCATCCTCCTCGCGGCCAGCGCGATCAGCCTGGGCACCTACATCGGCGGGTGGCGGATCATCAAGACGCTGGGCCAGAAGGTCACCGAGATCGAGACGCCGCAGGGCTTCTCGGCCGAGACCTCCAGCGCCGCGGTCATCCTCGCCGCGTCGCAGGCCGGCTATCCGCTCTCCACGACGCACGTGACGTCGGGCAGCGTCATGGGCGCGGGGGCGGGCAAGCGCCTGGCCTCGGTGCACTGGGGCGTCGTGGGCCAGATGGCCACGGCGTGGATCATCACCCTGCCCGCCGCGGGGCTCATCGCCGCGGCGTTCTACCTCGTGACCGAGGGGATCGGGGTGACGCTGCTCGGGCCGCTCGTCGTGGCCGCGGGCGGTGCGCTGCTGGCGGGGTACATCTTCTACGAGGCCCAGAAGAACGACCCGATCAGCGCGGCGGACGTCGGATGACCGGCGTGCTCGGAGCGCTCGTCGACTGGGCCGCGCTGGGCGACGCCGCCCTGTACGCCTTCGTCGCCGCCGTCGCGGTGACCGCCTTGTTCACCACCGGCGTCGTGCTGCTCGAGCCGTCGGGTGGCGGCGCGGTCACCGGCGTGCGCAAGGCCGGGGCGGGCGTCGTCTTCGCCCTCTGCCTCGCGGTCGTGGCCTTCGGCGTCTACGTGATGATGACCTCGAAGTAGGGCGCGGGGCGCGCGGCGTAGCCTGCGCCGCGATGCCCGGCCACGCTTCCCGTCGTCCCGCTCCGCCCGCCGTCACGGGGCTCCCCGAGCAGTTCTTCACGGGCATCCTCGCGGCGGCGGCCCACGCGCGGGCCCAGCCCGGCCCGCCGCTGGTCGACCTGGGCCGGGGCAACCCTGACCTGCCGCCTCCCGCCGCGGCGATCAGCGCGCTGCAGGAGGCCGCGGGCGAGGTCGGCACCCCGGCCGTGCACGGCTACCCGCCCTTCCAGGGCTCCGCGGCGCTGCGCGAGGCCATCGCGGCCCGCTACCTCGCCGACCACGGCGTCGTGCTGGACCCGGAGACCGAGGTCGCCGTGGTCCCCGGGACCAAGACGGCGATCGCCATGGCGGTGCTCGCGTGCGCACGCGCGGGCGACTCGGTGCTCCTGCCCGACCCGGGCTACCCCGACTACCTCTCGGCGGTCGCCCTGGCCGGCGCCCGCCACGTGCCGCTCGTGCTCGAGCGCGACGCGGGCTGGCAGCCCGACCTCGCCGCCGCGCCCGTCGACGCGGCGCTGCTCGTCCTGAACTACCCCTCCAACCCGACGGGCGTCGGGGCGGCGCCGGGGACCTTCACCGACGCGGTCGCCTGGGCGCACCGCGGTGGCGGCTGGCTGCTGCACGACCTCGCCTACGGCTTCGCCGGCTTCGACGGCGCCCGCCACCGCTCCGTGCTGGAGGAGCCCGGCGCGCGCGACGTCGCCGTGGAGCTGTGGTCGGCCTCCAAGGTCCACGGCATGGCGGGTTGGCGGATCGGCTTCGTCGTGGGCAACGCCGAGCTCGTCGGCCGCGTCAAGGCGCTCGTCGACCACGTCACCGCGGGGGTGTGGACCGGCATCCAACGCGGCCTGCTGGCGGTGCTCGCCGACGGCCGGGCCGACGCCGACGCCCGCCGCGCCGTCTACGAGGCGCGGCGCGACCGCCTCGTGGCCGCGTTGCGCGGGGCGGGTGCGGAGATCACCGCGCCCGCCGGGACGTTCTACGCCTGGTGGGAGCTGCCGGGCGGGCTGACCGCGGCGTCCCTGCTGGCCGACCACCGCGTGGCCACCGCGCCCGGCGAGGGCTTCGGGGCGCGGGGCGCGGGGCACGTGCGGCTCTCGCTCGCGGTGCCCGACGCGGAGCTCGACGAGGGCGCCGCGCGGCTGGCCGCGGCGGTGCGCTCGCTGGGCTGAGCGCCCGCCCTCAGGACGCCACGAGCGCGTCCAGCCGGGCGAGGACCTCGTTCTGCAGGGCCTCGTCCTGCAGCGCGGGCGGCACCCCCGCGCGGCCCGCGCCCGTCGTCGAGCCGCCCGCCCAGTCCGGCGCCGAG
>CAXUES010000087.1:0-2469 GCA_964250185.1 uncultured Solirubrobacteraceae bacterium
CGGCGCCGCGGTGCTGGGGATGCAGGCGCTGGGGCTGGTGGAGTCGATCGACCTGGTGGCCGACCTCGTCGCGGTCGGCGAGCGGCTGGAGCCCGACGCGCACGCTGCGGGCGTCGACGCGGTGACGGGCGCCCGCGGCTGGTGGGACGTCCTCGTCGGACCCGGCCGCGCGGTGGACACCGACGAGCGCTTCGTGGTCTGCGCGAACCTCCTCGGCGGCTGCCAGGGGACCACGGGCCCGCTCTCGCCCGACCCGGCGACCGGCCGCGCCTACGGCTCGCGCTTCCCGCTGCTGGGCGTGCGCGACCTCGTCGCGGTGCACCGCGCCCTGCTCGCCCACCTCGGCGTGGAGCGCGTGCACGCGGTCGTCGGCGGGTCGATGGGCGGGATGCAGGCGCTGCAGTGGGCGCTGGACTTCCCCGAGGAGGTGCAGCGGATCGTCCTGGTCTGCGCGACCTCGCGCCTGACGGCGGAGAACCTCGCGCTGAGCGCGGTGGCCCGCGGGGCGATCACCTCCGATCCCGACTACCTCGGCGGCGACTACCCCGGCACGGGCCGGCGCCCGGACGGCGGCATGGCGATCGCCCGGCGCCTCGGGCACGTCACCTACGTGTCCGAGGAGGCGCTGGAGGCGAAGTTCGGCCGCCGGCGGCGCGACCCCGACGCGCCCGTGACGCTGGCCTCGACGTTCGAGGTCGAGCACTACCTCGACCACCAGGCCGAGATCTTCCTGCCGCGCTTCGACGCCCTGAGCTACCTGCACCTGCTGCGGCTCATGGACAGCTTCGACCCGTTCGCCGATCCGGCGCTCGACCTCGCGCGGGTCGCCGCGGCGGGCGTGCGGGCGCTCGTGGTCTCCTTCACGAGCGACTGGCGCTTCGGCACGCCGCACTCCGCGCGGATCGCCGCGCTGCTCGGGGAGGGCGGGGTGGACGTCGTCCACCACGACGTGCGCTCACCCCACGGGCACGACTCGTTCCTGCTCGACGTGCCCGAGTACCTCGAGCACGTCCGGGCGGCCCTCGCCTAGGAGGGCCGCGGCCTAGCCGACCGGCGTGACGCCGCGGGCGGCGCGCCAGGCCTCGTGCTCGCGGCCGAGCTCGGTGCGGGCGGGCTCGCCGCCGCGCAGCTCGTCGCTGAGCGCCTTCCAGTCGGCCGCCGCGCGCAGGTCGCAGAGCACGGTGAAGACGAGGTTCTCCATGCGCCGCAGCAGCAGCGCCGGCCCGGGGAGGTCGATGGTGCGCATGATGTCCCAGGAGCCCTGCTGGCGCATGAGCTCCATCCCGAGGCGCTGGGCGTACTCGCCGCTGAGGCGGAAGGGCTGGTCGACGTCCCAGACCCACGAGCCCGTCAGGTGCATGTACTCGTAGAACTTCTCGGCGTCGGTATCGGCCTTGAGGTAGCCCAGGCCGTGCATCGCGGCGACGACGTCGTCGGGGCGGTGCTCGACCATCGCGCGGTAGGCCTCGCCCTCCGCCCGGAGCATGTCCTTGGGCAGGACGCGCAGCAGGCCGAAGTCGAGCATGACCAGGCGGCCGTCGTCGTGGAGGAGCATGTTGCCCGGGTGCGGGTCGCCCAGGGCGATCCCCTGCTCCACCGCGGTGGCCCAGAAGAAGCGGTACATGATCTCGCCGATGCGGTCGCGGCCCGCGTCGTCCTTGGCCTGCATCGCGGCGAACGGCTTGGCGTCGACCCAGTCGGTGACGAGCACGCGCCGCGTGGAGAGCTCCGTGTCCACGCCCGGGACCAGGACGTGCGGGTGGTCCTTCCACGCGCGGGCGAGGCGGCGCTGGTTCTGCGCCTCGATCTCGTAGTCGAGCTCCTCGCCGATGCGCTCGCGCAGCTCGGCCAGCAGCGCGTTGCCGTCCAGGCCGGGGGCCAGGCGCTTGAGCAGCGGCAGGAGCACCCGCGCGGCGCGCAGGTCGGAGTCGACGGCCTCGGCGATCCCGGGGTACTGGACCTTGATGGCCACCTCGCGGCCCTCGTGGGTGACGCCCCGGTAGACCTGGCCGATGGAGGCGGCCGCGGCGGCCTGCTCGTCGAGCTCGGCGAGCACCTTGGAGGGCTTCTCGCCCCACTCGGAGCGCATGAGCTTCTCCATCTGGCGGAACTCGACCTTCGGCGCCTGGTCGCGCAGCTCCCCGAGCTTGGCCTTCAGGCGGTCGCGGTCCTCCTGCTCGAGGTTGGGGAAGTCGATGGAGGCGACGACCTGGCCGATCTTCATCGCCGCGCCCTTCATCTGCCCGAGCTGGTCGACGACCTCCTCGGCGATGCGCGCGTAGCGCTTGGCCTCGGCCGCCTTGCGCTTGTCCGGCGTGCGCGCGCGGTCGACCACGCGGCCGCCGGCGGCACGGGCCGACTGGCCCGCGACGAGCCGGCCGATCCGGGCCATGCGCTCGATGCGCTGGGTGGGGGGGCCGTCCTCGTTGTCCGCCATCTGCCTACAGGATGGCGCCAAGGAGGTGGCCA
>CAXUES010000087.1:2479-9797 GCA_964250185.1 uncultured Solirubrobacteraceae bacterium
GACCGCGTCGAGCGCGTCGCCGGCGCGGACGAAGAGCGTGCGCATCGCCTCGCTCATGAGCTCCGGCGCGAGGAGGTCGTCGAGGCGGATCGGGGCGCTCGCGTCGGCGTGCGGGAACGCCCGGGCCGCGGTGGTCCCGGGGAGCACGCGGCCGTCCAGCGGCGGGCGGCGCAGGCGCCCGTCGCGGTCCTCGAGGACGAGGCTCGCGCGAGGCGACTCCAGGACGTGGCCGTCGAGGTCGAGCGCCAGCGGGACGTGCTGCGGCCCGGCCCGGCGCTCCAGCGCGTCCCAGAGCGCGCGGTCGGCCCACTTGTGCGCGCCGACGCCGCCCGGCACGACGACGCAGCGCAGGTGCAGCTCCCCGGTCGGGCCGGGCGGGATGGGGCCCGTGGTGATGCGCGCCACGCCGTCGGGTCCGAGGTCCACGCGCAGGCGCCCCGGGTCGGGGGCGCCCGCGGCCGCCTCGGCGATGCGCAGCGCGAGGTCGCCGGGAAGCGCGGCGGCGAAGAGCGCGCGCACGCTCGCGGCCAGGCGCGCGAGGTGCTCCTCCACGTGCCGGGCGACACCGCGCTCCACGCGGAGGGTCTCGAAGACGCCGGCGCGGGCGTGCGGGCGGAGCGTCGGCACGGGCCCCGAGCGCCCGGGGGGTGGGCTGGATGGACTTCGCGGGGAGGCGTCGAGCCAGCCCACGCCTCCCGCCAGCGCGAGCAGCGGTGCCGCCTTGGTGGCCACCTCGGCCGCCTCGCCCGCGCCCGTGGAGTCCGCGACGACCCCGCCGCCCACGCCGAGCCAGATCCGTCCCCGGGAGACCTCGAAGGTGCGGATGGCGACGCTGAGGTCCAGGCCCGCCAGCGGCGAGGCCAGGCCGATCGCCCCGCAGTAGGCCTCGCGACCCGTCGACTCGAGCTCGTGGAGCGCCCGCAGCGCCGCGACCTTCGGGGCGCCCGTCACCGATCCCGGCGGGAAGCACGCGCGCACGAGCTCCCCGTCGCCCACGCCCTCGCGCACGCGCGCCTCGACGTCGCTGACCAGGTGCCACACGCCCGGGCCCTCGCGCGCCTGCGCCAGCGCGGTCACCCGGACGCTGCCCGGCTCGGCGACCCGGCCGAGGTCGTTGCGCACGAGGTCGACGATCATCACGTGCTCCGCCCGGTCCTTCTCGGCGGCCTCGAGCTCCGCGCGGCCCGCGTCGCTGCGGGGCCGGGTGCCCTTGATCGGCGAGGAGGTCACGACGTCGCCCGCGCGGCGCAGGAAGCCCTCGGGGGAGAGGCTCGCCAGCTCGCCCCAGGGCCCGGCCAGCCACGCCGCCTTGGCCGGCGCCAGCGCCGCGGCGCCCGCGGCGTGCAGGTCGGCCGCCGAGCCGTCGAAGGACGCCTCGAGGCGCAGCGCGAGGTTGGCCTGGAAGAGGTCGCCGTGGGCGATGCGCTCCACGCACGCCTCCACCGCCGCGCCGTGGCCCGCCCGGCTCGGGGCGCTCGTCCACGCGCCGACCGACCAGCCCCGCTGCGGTGGCGCGACGGCTCCGGCCCGCGCGCGCAGCAGCGCGAAGCGCTCGGCGACCGCCGCCTCCCGCCCGGGCACCACGAGCGCCTCCAGCCACCACGCGCCCTCGCGGTCGCGGCGGAGCACGTGGTCGTAGCGGGCCAGCACGGCGTGGGGCAGGGCGACGGGGCGCGGCGGCGGGCCGCCGACGGGCTCGAGGTCCTCGCCGAGCCCGAAGCCCAGCCACCCGACCCAGGCGCCGCCGACGCACCCCGCGGGCCGCTCCCCGGGCGCGACGGCCCACGCGCGATCCAGCGCGGCGAAGGGATCGGCCCCCGGCGCCAGCACCTCCACCGGCGCGGAGCCGCAGAGCACCGCGCTCCCGCCGGCCCAGTCCCCCGTGAGGACGAACGGCGCCTCGTCACCGGCCACGGGCGTCGCGGCTCGCGAGGCGTCGGGCGCGCCACCGAGCGGCTCGACGACGAGGCGGGCCCCGGAGGGCGGCGGCGCGGCGCTCGTCACGCGCCCATGGTGGCGCCTGGCTCAGCGGCGCACGACGAGCGGCAGGCGCACGGGCGATCCGGCGCCCAGGTCGACCACGGCGAGCGCCAGGAGCCGTCGCGAGCGCCGGGCGGCGCTGCGCCCGGCCGGGGTGAGGGTCACGGCCACGGTGCCCCGGGCACCCGCCGCGAGCGCCACCCGGCCGCGTCCCAGCGCTCCGCCCTCACCCGAGCGGCGCAGGAGGCGCAGCGAGCCGCGGCAGGGGGCCGCCGCGCCGCAGGCGAGGCGCACGCGCGCCGTGCGGCCGCGCAGGCGCGCGTCGCCCGAGCGGGTGGCCAGCGTCGGGACGGCCGCCGCCGGGACGGGCACGCCGGGCGCCGCAGGCGGCGTGGGGGTGCCCGGCGTGGCGGGGTCGGCCGGCGTCCCCGTGGTGCCCGAGGTGCCGCCGCCCGGGCAGCCCGGGGCCGCCGCCCCGACCGCGGGCAGGGCGAGCACGGGCGTCCCCGGGCGCTGCGGCGTCCCGCACCAGTCCGCCTGCAGGAGCACCTCGTAGCCGTCCATCCCACCCCGGTCGGCGTTGCTCTCGCCCGCGGCGAGCTCCGGGTGCAGGAAGCTCGCGAAGGACCGTCCCGGGCTCATGTCGGCGAAGTCGCCGTGCCGGCCCTGGTCGCTGACCGGCAGGGTGCCCGGGCCCACGGCGTCGACGGCGACGATGTCCACGTAGTCCTGCCCGGAGGCGGGGTCCAACCCGCTGCCGGCGGGCAGGTCGAGCGGGACCGTGGTCACCGCGTTCGGCGTGGGCTGGAAGGTCGGCCCGATGATCCGCGTCGTGCAGCACACCCCGCCCGAGCTCGAGATGACGCTGATGCGCAGCGGCGCCGGGCTCGCGCCGGAGCGCACGCGGGCCCGGAAGACCCGGCCCGAGCCGCTCGGCAGGTACGTGCTCGCGCCGGGGGAGCCGTAGGTCGTGCTCCACCACATGCAGCTCGTCGTGCCGGTGGCCAGGAGCTGGAGGCCCGAGGGCGAGGTGATGTCGGGGTAGGGGCGCGCCTCGCATCCGAAGGCCACCGTGGCCGGGGCCGCCAGCGACGAGCCGACGGTGTACGTCTCCGCCCGCGCGCCGGGCGCGACCCCCGCGAGGAGGGCCGCGACGCAGCAGGACAGCAGGAGACCCCGGACGCGCATGGCGGCCGACCCTAGGTCCGTCCCGGCGGCAGCCCAAGCGCTCCGACGGGCGCCTACGCAGCTCTCGCGTAGGCGCTGCGCACCTAGCCTGGCCACCGTGCCACGCGTCGCCCGCCCGGAGACCCCCACCTGGCCGGTGGCCGCGCTCTCGCTCGTCCTCGGCTTCGCCGTGGCGGAGGCCACCGGGGTGCGGCCGATCGGCGGCGTCGTCCTGGTCCTCGGCATGGCCTGGTGCGTGGCCGCCTGGCGCCCGCGGCTGCCCACGGGGCCCATCGTCGGCCTGGTCGTGCTCTACCTCGTGCTCTTCGCGCTCTCCCACGTCCTGGGCCACGTCATCGGCACCTGGCCGTCGGTCGCGCTGGTCGCCGCGGCCATGGGCGCGGCGACCCTCGTGGTCGCCGACCGGCCCGCCCGCGGGGGCGCCGCGCGGCGCCGTCCCGCCTGGTAGAGATCGGCCCATGGCCAACATCAAGGGGTCCCACACGGTCGAGATCGACGCGCCGATCGCGGAGGTCTTCGCGGTCGCGTCGGACATCGCCAACGCACCGCGCTGGCAGGAGGCGATGGATTCCGCCACGGTGCTCGAGACGGGCCCCGACGGGCGCGCGAGCCTCGTGGAGACCAGCGCCGACGCCACGGTCCAGAAGGTCAAGGTCACGCTGAAGTTCACCTACGACGAGCCGACCACCGTCCGCTGGGAGCGCGTCAGGGGCGACCTGAAGTCGATGCAGGGCTCCTGGGTGCTCGAGGACCTCGGCGGCACGCGCACCCGCGCGACCTACGCGATGGACGGCGACCCGGGCCGCATGCTCGGGATGCTCATCCGCGGCCCGGTGGAGGAGCGCCTGCGCGGGAAGCTCATCGACGACGCGGCCAAGGGGCTGAAGAAGGACATCGAGGGCTGACGCCCCCGGTCGTAGGATCGCGGCTCACGTGAGCCGCCTCGACCCGTCGATCTTCCGCCTGCCCGTCGAGCGCCTGCGCGACGGCTACTACTCCGACGCGTACTTCACCCAGACGCGCGACCTGCTCCACGCGGAGGGCGTCCACCCCCGCGTGACGATGCAGGTCTTCCAGAAGCGCTCCTCCAAGCTCGGCGGGATCGACGAGGCCATCGCGGTGCTCAAGCTCGCCGCGGGGGAGCGCCTCGCCGACGGCTCCTGGACCGACGGCTGGGACCAGCTCGAGGTCCTCGCGCTCCAGGAGGGCGACGAGATCGAGCCGCGCGAGCCCGTCCTGCAGATCACGGGCGACTACGGCCTCTTCGCCCACCTCGAGACGGTCTACCTCGGCTCGCTGGCCCGGCGCACGCTGATCATGAACAACGTCACCGAGGTCGTCGAGGCGGCCAACGGCAAGTCGATCCTGTACTTCCCCGCCCGCCACGACCACTGGCTCGTGCAGACCGGCGACGGCTGGGCCGCCCACGTGGCCGGCGCCATCGGCGTGTCCACCGACGCGCAGGCCTCGTGGTGGGGCGGCAAGGGCTCGGGGACCGTCCCCCACGGGCTCATCGCGGCCTACGGCGGCGACACGGTCGCCGCGGCGCGCGTCTTCGCCGACCACTACGGCGCGGAGACGAACGTCACCGTGCTGGTCGACTTCGAGAACGACTCCGTCAAGACCGCGCTGGCCGTGGCCGACGCGCTCGGCGAGGACCTGTGGGGCGTCCGCCTGGACACGAGCGAGACGATGGTGGACCGCTCGCTGTGGGAGCGCATGGGCGAGGGGCGTCCCACCGGGGTCAACGAGCAGCTCGTGCGCGTCGTCCGCGACGCGCTCGACGAGGCGGGCCACGGCCACGTGCGGATCGTCGTCTCGGGCGGCTTCGACGCCGCGCGCATCCGGGCCTTCGAGGCGCAGGGGGTCCCCGTGGACGCCTATGGGGTGGGCTCCTCGCTCATCCGCGGCCAGAACGACTACACCGCCGACGTCGTCCTGCTCGACGGCGCGCCGGTGGCCAAGGCCGGGCGCCACTTCCGGGAGAGCGCCCGCCTGCAGCCCGTCGACTGAGCGCCGGGGAGGGCCGCCCCCGGCGGCGCGCAGGGACTCCCCCGCCGCGGTGCGGGCGATGCCCCCTACCCGCCGCCGGCGGCCCGACGTAGGTTCGCCCGATGTCCCGGCTGCGCCCCGTCCTCCTGGCCGTCGCGGCGACGTGCGCCGCCGTCCCCGCCGCGGCCTCCGCGGCGCCGCGGATCGAGACCTTCGCCCCGCGCATCGACAACCCGCGCGGGCTCGCCCTCGCGCCCGACGGCACGCTCTACGTCGCCTCGGCCGGCCACGGTGGTCCCGCGTGCCTCGACCCCAAGGGCGAGACGTGCCTCGGCCTGAGCTCGAGCGTGCTCGCCGTCGCCGCGGACGGCACCAGGCGGGTCGTCGGGCGGGGGATGCTGTCCGGCTCGGGCCGCGACGGCACCTTCGCCACGGGCGCCGACGGGGTGGGCGTCGCCCCGGACGGGCGCGGCGGGCTGCTGGTGGCGGACGGCTCGGTCCTGGCCGTCACGACCTCCGCGACCCCGCGGGAGATCGCCGCGGCGCCCGGGCGCTTCCGCCGCGCGGCGGGCAAGCTCTGGCGGCTGGGCCTCGGCGCGCCGCAGCCGCTCGCGGCGATCGACGCCTACGAGTGGGCCCACAACACCGACGCCACCAAGGGCGACCGCAACTCCAACCCCTACGCGGTCCTCCCCCTCGCCGACCGCACGCTCGTGGCCGACGCGGGCGCCAACGTGGTCCTCTCCGTGGCGCCCGACGCGACGATCAGCCCGCTGTTCGTCCTGCCGAAGATCAAGGGGCAGCAGGCCGTGCCGAGCAGCCTCGCCCTCGGCCCGGACGGTGCCGCCTACGTCGGCGAGCTCGCGCTGGGCGCGGGGAAGGGGGGCGCGTCGGTGTGGCGCGTGCCGCTGGACGGCAGCGCTCCCACCAAGGCCATGACCGGCCTCACCGCGGTGACCGGCATCGCCTTCGGCCCGGACGGGAGCCTCTACGTCACCGAGCTGACCACCGAGCCGAGGGAGGAGGGCTCGCTCACCGGGGCGATCGTCCGCCGCGCGCCCGACGGCACGCGGACCCCGCTGCGCCGGAGCACGCTGCTGGCGCCGCAGGGGATGGTCGTCGCCCCCGACGGCGCGCTGTACGTCTCCAACCGCTCGGTGCTCCCGGCCCGCACCCCGGCTCGCGGGCCCTTCCACGGCATGGGCGGGGAGGTCGTGCGCACCACCGGGTTCTGAGCCCCGGCTCGACCGCGTGGACAACGCCGCGCGGGGGCGGTCTGGACGCAGGGAGGGGCTGCCCGCCCGACCCGCCTGCGAGGATCCGCCGCCGATGGCCGTCGATCCTGCCGCCAAGCCCACGGCCCCGGAGGACTACGCGCCTCCGCCCGGGTTCTACGACGAGGTCTTCCAGGCCGACGGGCGCCCGCACCCGCACGCCGAGGCGCTCGTGGCGGGCCTGGACCAGATGGGCCCGGAGTCCCTGCAGGCCGCGGGCCGCCGCCGCGACGCGATCTTCATGCAGCAGGGCATCACCTTCGACGCCACGGGCGAGGACGGCCCGGTCAAGGACCGCCCCTTCCCCCTGGACCTCGTCCCGCGGATCATGCCCGCGCAGGAGTGGACGCACATCAAGCGCGGCCTCGCCCAGCGCATCCGCGCGCTCAACGCCTTCATCGACGACGTCTACCACGGCCGGGAGATCGTCCACGCGGGGATCGTCCCGTGGAAGCTCATCGTCTCGCGCTCGCACTTCGCCCGCGCGGTGCACGGCATCCGCCCGCCCGGCGGGGTGTACTGCCACGTCGCGGGCTGCGACCTCGTGCGCGACGCCGACGGCTCCTGGAAGGTGCTGGAGGACAACGTCCGCACCCCGTCGGGGATCTCCTACGTGCTGGAGAACCGCGTGGCGATGACCCGGCTGGTGCCGAGCCTCTTCCAGCACTACCGCGTGCGGCCCGTCGACCACTACCCCGCGCTGCTGCTCAGCGCCCTGCGCGCCGTGGCGCCCTCCACCGACGACGAGGCGACCGTGGTGGTGTGGACGCCCGGCCCGCTGAACTCCGCCTACTTCGAGCACGCGTTCCTGGCCCGCCAGATGGGCGTGGAGCTCGTGGAGGCCTCCGACCTCGTCGTCCGCGACGACGTGCTCTACATGCGCA
>CAXUES010000088.1:0-9184 GCA_964250185.1 uncultured Solirubrobacteraceae bacterium
GCCCGAGGTCCCGCTCACGGTCCTCGTCAACCCGACGCTCACGCCGCTGAGCGACGAGACCTTCGCGATCAACGAGGGCTGCCTCTCCGTGCCCGACCTCCGCGGCGACGTCGACCGCGCGGTCGACGTGCAGGCCCGCTGGACCGACCGCGACGGCGTCGGGCACGACGAGCGCCGCCGGGGGCTCACCGCCGGGACCTTCCAGCACGAGGTCGACCACCTCGACGGCGTGCTCTTCGTCGACCGGCCCGGGAGCTCGTCCGGCGGGTGGGGTCGTGAGCACCGCGCTGTGGTGCGAGCGGGCGTGGGTGGACGGCGCCGTCGCCGGGCCCGTCACGCTGACGATCGCCGGGGACCGGATCGCCGGCGTCGACCCCGCCCCGCCCGCGCCGCCGGCCGGGCACGAGGTCCTGCGCGGCCTGACGATCCCGGGCCTGGCCAACGCCCACTCCCACGCCTTCCAGCGCGCGCTGCGCGGGCGCACGCAGCTCGGCACGGGGTCCTTCTGGACCTGGCGGGAGCACATGTACGCGCTGGCCCGGACGCTCGATCCGGTGCGCCTGCACGCCATCGCGCGCGCCGCCTTCGCCGAGATGGCGCTGGCCGGGATCACGGTGGTGGGGGAGTTCCACTACGTCCACCACGCGCCGGACGGCTCCCCCTACGCCGACCCGAACGAGACGGGACGCGCCCTGCTGGCCGCCGCCGACGAGGCGGGGATCCGCATCACGCTGCTGGACGCCTGCTACCTGCACGGCGGCATCGAGCGCTTCCGCGACGCGGACGTCGAGGCCTGGGCGGAGCGCGTCGCGGCGCTCGACGACGGCGACCGCGACCGCGTGCGCATCGGCGCGGCGATCCACTCCATCCGCGCGGTGCACCCCGACGAGGCGGCCGCCGTCGGCGCGTGGGCCGCGTCGTCGGGACGCCCCCTCCACGCGCACGTCTCCGAGCAGCCCGCCGAGAACGCCGACTGCCTGGCGCGCCACGGCGCGACCCCGGCGCAGCTGCTGCCCGTCTCGGAGCGCTTCACCGCCGTGCACGCCACGCACCTGACCCACGCCGACGTCGCCCGGCTCGCCCCGGCGACGGTCTGCCTGTGCCCGACGACCGAGCGCGACCTCGCCGACGGCGTCGGCCCGGCGCGCGCGCTCGCCGAGGCGGGCGCCCGCCTCGCGGTGGGCAGCGACTCGCACGCGGTCATCGACCTGCTCGAGGAGGCACGGGCGATCGAGCTCGACGAGCGGCTGGTCACCGGGACGCGCGGCCACCACAGCTCCGCCGCGCTGCTGCACGCGGCGACCCGCGGCGGCTACGACAGCCTGGGCTGGCCCGACGGCGGTCAGATCGCGGTGGGCGCGCTCGCCGACCTGACGACGGTCGCGACCGACAGCGTCCGCACCGCGGGCACGCCGCCCGAGGCGCTCGTCTTCTCCGCGGGGGCCGCCGACGTGCGCGACGTCCACGTGGGCGGCCGGCGCGTGGTGCGCGACGGGATCCACACGAGCATCGACGTCCCCCGGGCGCTGGTCGAGGCACTGTGAGCGGCTCGCTGCTCGTCGACCACATCGGGCTGTTGGTCACGCACGACGCCGAGCAGGGCGAGCGCCGCGACGCCGCGCTGGTCATCGAGGACGGCCGCGTGGCGGCCGTGCTCGACGCGGGGAGCCGCGCCGCGACCGACCGCCGCCTCGATGCGGAGGGCCGCTGCGTCGTGCCGGGGTTCGTCGACTCGCACACCCACCTCGTCTTCGCCGGCGACCGGGCCGACGAGTTCGCCGCGCGGATGGCCGGCGCCCCCTACGCCGCCGGCGGCATCGCGGTGACCACGAGCGCGACGCGCGCGGCCCGCTCCGACGAGCTCGCCGCGCTCGCCCGGGCCCGGCTGCGCGAGGCGCACCGCTGCGGCATCACCCACCTGGAGATCAAGTCGGGCTACGGGCTGGACGTCGCCACGGAGGAGCGCCTCTGCGAGGTGGCCGCCGGGCTGACCGACGACGTCACGTTCCTCGGCGCGCACCTCGTGCCGCCCGAGTGGGCGCACGACCACGACGGCTACGTCGACCTCGTCTGCGGCGAGATGCTGGCCGCCTGCGCCCCGCACGCGCGCTGGATCGACGTCTTCTGCGAGACCGGCGCCTTCGACGCCGAGCAGTCGCGGCGGGTGCTCGAGGCGGGCCGGGCCGCCGGCCTCGGGCTGCGCGTCCACGGCAACCAGCTCGGCTTCGGCGAGGGCGTGCGCCTGGCCTGCGAGCTCGGGGCCGCGTCGGTGGACCACTGCACGTTCCTCACCGACGACGACGTCGCCGCGCTCGCCGCGTCGGGGACCGTCGCGACCCTGCTGCCCGCCACCGAGTTCTCCACGCGCCAGCCCTACCCCGACGCCCGGCGCCTCCTCGACGCCGGCGTGCGCATCGCGATCGCCACGAACACCAACCCGGGATCCAGCTACACCCAGTCCATGGCCTTCTGCCTCGCCCTCGCCGTCCGGGACATGGGCCTCAGCGTCCCCGAGGCCCTGGAGGCCGCCACGCTGGGCGGTGCCCGCGCGCTGCGCCACGACGACTCCGGCCACCTCGGCGTGGGCGCGCGCGGCGACGCGGTGCTCCTCGACGCGCCCTCGCCGGCGCACCTCGTCTACCGCCCGGGGATGGACCTTATCGCCGCGACGGTCGTGGGCGGCGATGTCGTCACCTGAGCTCGTCCTGCTCGACGGCCGCACGCTGAGGCCCGCCGACGTCGTGCTCATCGCGCGCGGCCGCGCCGACGCGCACCTCACCGCCGAGGCCCAGGCGCGCAACGCGGCGGCGGAGCAGCTCGTCCGCGACCTGCTCGGCCGCGGCGAGCTGCTCTACGGGGTGACCACCGGCGTCGGGTCGCTGCGCGGGACCCCCTCGACGGGCGAGGACGACGGCGACAACCAGTGGCGCCTCGTGCGCAGCCACGCCGGCGGCGGCGGCGCCGCGCTGCCCGTGGAGGAGGTGCGCGCCGCCATGGTCGTGCGGGCCAACCAGATCGGCGCGGGCGGCGCGGGCATCGGGCAGCCCCTGGTCGACGGGCTCGTCGACGCGCTGCGCGCCGGCGTGACGCCCTTCGCGCGGGAGCTCGGCTCGCTCGGCACGGGCGACCTCACGGTGCTCGCGGAGATCGCGCTCGTCCTGGGCGGCGAGGGCGAGGCCTGGGTCGGCGACGCGGTGCTCCCGGCCGCCGAGGCGCTGGCGCAGCACGACCTCGTCCCGGTGCACTTCGGGCCGCGCGACGGCATCGGCTTCCTGAGCTCCAACGCGGTGAGCACGGGCCAGGCGGCGCTGGTCCTGCACGACGCGGCCAAGCTCCTGGACTCCGCCCTGGCGGTGGCCGCGCTCTCCTACGCGGCCACCCGCGCCGACCTCACCGTCCTGGACCCGCGGGTGCACGCCGCCCGGCCGCACGCCGGGCAGGTCGAGGTGGCACGGCGGCTGCGCGAGCACCTCGGCGGCACCGCGCCGGGCCCCCGCGGTGGCGTCGCCCCGATCCACGACGCGTTCGTCTTCCGCTGCGTGCCCCAGGTCGAGGGCACGCTGCTCGACGCCCTGCACCGGCTCGAGCAGGTCCTGGAGATCGAGCTCAACGTCGCCGGGGAGAACGCGCTCCTGCTCCCCGCCGACGGGGTGGCGCTGCCCAACGGCAACTTCCACGCGGGCGTGCTGACCCTCGCGCTGGACTCCCTGCGGGGCGCGATGGCCCAGTCGGCGTCGCTGATCGCCGCGCGCGTGAGCGCGCTGCTGGACCCGGAGGTCACGGGCCTGACGCGGCAGCTCGCAGCGAACCCGGGACCCGACTCGGGCGCGATGATCCTCGAGTACACCGCCCACGCCGCGGCCGCCGAGGTGCGCTCGCTCGCGGCGACCGCGGCGTCGCAGACGACCACCGTCCAGTCGGGCATCGAGTCGCACGCGAACTTCGCCGGGCACTCCGCCCGGCGCACCTCCGACGCCCTCTCGCGGATGGCCGTGGCCATCTCCACCGAGCTCGTGCTCGCCGTGCGGGCGATGCGCCTGCGCGGCACCCGTCCCGAGGCGGCCGGGATCCGGCGCCTGTACGACAACGCGGCGGAGCGACTGGACCCCGACATGGCCGACCGCCCGCTGTCGGGCGACGTCGAGGCCGCCCGCAAGCTCCTCTTCGACGACACGCTCTGGATGGAGAACGAGGGCTAGGCCCGCAGTGCGAGCGCCAGGCACGCGCCGGAGAGCACGCCGGCCACCGTCCGCAGGTGGTTGGCCGCGCGCCACGGCGCGGAGAACGCGTCCCAGCCCGCGGCCGCGGCGGCCGCCCGGTGGGGATCGACGAGCGCGAGCGCGTCGTTGAGCGGCACGTTGCGCGCGACGGTCACCCCCACGACGCCGAGGAGGTAGAGCGCGGCCCCGGCCGCGAGGAGCGTCGCGCGGCGGTCGCCCCACCCGCGGGCGGCCTCGACGGCCAGCCCGACGCAGACGGCGGCCGTGCCGAACAGCGCGAGCATGAACACGGGCCGCACGGCGGTGACGTTGACCGACTGCATCGCCGCCACCGCCCGGCCGGGCGCGAGGCGGTCCAGCGCGGGCATGACGATCGCCGAGAAGCCGAGGAAGACCCCGCCGACCGCGGCGGCGCCCGCTGCGCCGGCCACCGTGGCGCCCTGGACGACGCCGCTCATGCGCCCGGCTCCCACGCCCCGGCCGCCGTCGCGGCGCGCAGCGTCTCGGACACCTCGCGGAAGGCGACGGGGCGGCCGCTCTTGCCGGTGCCGCCGAGCACCGCGGCGAGGGTGGGATGGTCGGAGGAGGTGGACATGCCCGCATGCAACCGGACCGTCGGGAGCGTTCCAATGGTCCGGACGCGCGTTCGCATGCGCGATCGTCTACGGTGGCGCCATGGACGCCGTCGCCGGGCTGCTCGACGGGCCGCGTGCGCGGGAGGCGTTCCTGCTGCGCTCGACCTTCGACCCGCCCTGGGGCGTGTCGATCCGCGACGAGGCGCCGTTGACCCTCGTCGCCGTCGTCCGCGGGACCGCGAGGCTGCGCCGCGACGGCGCAGCGCCGGTCGCGCTGGCCGCCGGCGACGTCTGCGTCGTGCGCGGCCCGGACCACTACGACGTCACCGACCGCGCCGGGTCGCCGGTCGCCGCGGTCATCCACCCCGGCCAGCGCTGCGCCGCACCGGACGGCACGCCGCTGGACGACATGGCCGCGGTCGGCGTGCGCGCGTGGGGCAACGCCACCGAGGGCACCGACGTGCTGCTCACCGGCACCTACGACTCGCCGGGCGCGACGAGCCGGCGGCTGCTCGACGCGCTCCCGGGCCTGCTCGTGGTCCGCGGCGAGGAGTGGGAGAGCCCGCTCGTGGCGCTGCTGGTCGACGAGCTCGGTCGCGAGGGGCCGGGGCAGGACGCGGTCCTCGACCGGCTCCTCGACGTCCTGCTCGTCTCCGTGCTGCGCCAGTGGTTCGCGCGGCCGGACGCCCACGCGCCGGGCTGGTACGCCGCGCACGCCGACCCGCTCGTCGGCCCGGCCCTGCGGCGCATCCACGAGGCACCCGCTGCGCCGTGGTCGGTCGCCTCGCTCGCCCGGGAGGCGGGCCTGTCGCGCGCGGCCTTCGCCCGCCGCTTCGGGGAGGCCGTCGGGGAGCCGCCCATGGCCTACCTCACCGCCTGGCGCCTGGCCCTGGCCGCCGACCTGCTGCGCGAGCCCGGCACGACGATCGCCGCGGTGGCCGAGCGGGTCGGCTACTCCAGCCCGTTCGCGCTGAGCGCGGCGTTCAAGCGCGTGCGCGGCGTGAGCCCGGCCGCCCACCGCGCCGGCGCGGCGGCCTGACCGGCCCCCCGCGGCGTCTACGCTCGCTCGACCGATGCCCGACCCCGGCTCCCTCACGCACCTCGACGCCGACGGCGCCGCCCGCATGGTCGACGTGTCGGCCAAGCCCGAGGCGCTGCGCCGCGCCGTCGCGCGGGCGACCGTGCGCATGTCGGCGACGACCGCGCAGGCCGTCGCGGCGGGCGACGCGCCCAAGGGCGACGTGCTCGGCGTCGCCCGCATCGCCGGGATCCAGGCGGCCAAGCGCACGGGCGAGCTCATCCCGCTCTGCCACCCGATCGGCCTCGACCACGTCGACGTCGTCGGCGAGGTCGACGCCGCGGCCGGCACCGTCACGCTGACCGCCTCGGCGACCGTGCTCGCGCGCACGGGCATCGAGATGGAGGCGATGACCGCCGCGTCGGTCGCCGCGCTCACCGTCTACGACATGGTCAAGGGCCTCGACCGCTCCGTGGCGATCGAGCAGGTCGTGCTGCTGGAGAAGTCCGGCGGGCGCAGCGGCCACTGGCGCCGCGACGAGGCCTCATGAGGACCGCGGTGCTCACGGTGTCCACCACGCTCGCCGCGGGCGAGGGCGAGGACCGCTCGGGCCCCGCGCTGGCCGCCGCGGCGCGGGCGGCCGGCTGCGACGTCGCCGCCCTGGTGGTGGTCCGCGACGACCGCCTGGCGATCGCCGAGGCGCTGCGCGCCTTCGCCGCCGACCGGTTCGAGATCGTGCTGACCACGGGCGGCACCGGCTTCACCCCCGACGACGTCACCCCGGAGGCCACCCGCGACGTCATCGACCGCGACGCCCCCGGCCTCGCCGAGGCGCTGCGCGCCGAGTCGCTGCGCCACACCCCGATGGCCATGCTCTCCCGGGGGGTCTCGGGCATCGTCGGGGACACGCTCATCGTGAACTTCCCCGGCAACCCCAAGGCCATCGAGCAGACCTTCGGCGTGATCGCCCCGGTGCTCGGCCACGCCGTGGCGACCCTCGGGCGCGAGGGCGGCCGTCCGCCCGGCGCCCGCCACGCCTGACGTGGCCGAGGAGCCCGCCATCGCCCTCGCCGGGCTCGTGCGCCGCTACGGCGAGCGCGTCGTCCTCGACGGCCTCGACCTCGAGCTCGCCCGCGGCGCGACGCTCGTCGTCTTCGGTCCCAACGGCGCGGGCAAGTCGACGCTCCTGCGCATCCTGGCCACGCTCCTGCGCCCCCACGCCGGGTCGGTCCGCGTCCTCGGCGAGCCGCTGCCCGAGCGCGGCTGGGCCGTCCGCGGGCGGATCGGCCTGCTCGGCCACGAGCCGCTGCTCTACCGCGACCTGTCCCCCCGGGAGAACCTCGGCTACCACGCCCGCCTGCACGACGTGGCGCCGGAGCGCGTCGAGGAGCTGCTGGCCGCCCTGTCGCTCACGCGGCGCGCCGACGACCCCGTGCACACGTTCTCGCGCGGGATGGTCCAGCGCACGGCGATCGCCCGCGCCGTCCTGCACGACCCCGAGCTGCTCCTGCTCGACGAGCCGCGGGCGAACCTCGACCCCGCTGCCGCGGAGATCGCCGAGCCGCTCATCGGCGCGTCCTCCGGGCGCACCCGCGTGCTGACCAGCCACGACCCCGCGGGCGGCCTGGCCGAGGCCGACGTCGCCCTGGGCCTGCGCGACGGCCGCGCCGCGCTGCTCGGCGCGCCCGGCAGCCCGGGCCTGGACCGCGACGCCGTCGGCGCGCTCTACGCCACGTGAGCCGCCGCAGGCCGTCGGCCACCCTGACCGTCCTGCGCAAGGAGCTGCTCCTGGAGCGGCGCGTGCCCCAGGTCGTCCCCGCGATGACGCTCTTCGGCGTCACGACGCTCGTGGTCTTCCACTTCGCCCTGCAGCAGCGCTCGGTGGAGGGCGACCTCGCGGCGGGCGTGCTGGTCACCACGCTGCTCTTCGTCGCGATGCTCGGGATCAACCGCGCCTTCGTCGCCGACCGCGAGGAGGGCGGCTTCGACGCCTTCCTGCTCGCCCCGGTCGACCGCACCGCGATGCTGCTGGCCAAGGCCGCGACGCTGCTCGCCTTCCTCGCGCTCGTCGAGGTCGTGCTCGTGCCCGCCTTCGTCGTGCTGCTCCTCGGCCCCGCGATCGGCGTGGGGCAACTGGGAGCGCTCGTCCTGCTGCTCGCGCTGGCCGACGTGGGCATCGCCGTGGTGGGGACGCTCGTGGCCGCGCTGGCCGTGCAGACCCGCGCCCGCGACCTCATCGGCCCGCTCGTCGCCCTGCCCCTGCTCGTCCCGCTCGTCATCGGTCTGGCCCGCGCGATCGCGCCGCTGCTGACGAGCGCCGGGACGAGCGGCATCGACGGGCGCTACCTGGCGATCCTCGGCCTCTACGACCTCGTCTTCGGCCTGCTCGCCTACGCCCTCTTCGACTACCTGCTGGAGGACTAGCCCTAGCGGCTCTTGACCGTCTTGTCGGAGCGCACGAGCGTCGCCTGGCCCTCGGGCTGGAGCGTCGCCGTCACGCGGACGGAGCCCTTGGACGTCGCCCGCACCTTCAGCGTGATCCGCCGCGACGCGCCGGCCGCCTGGGCGCCGTAGGTCGCGCAGCGGGTGGAGCGGGCGTGCAGCGCGCCCTTGGAGCGCACGATCCGCGCCCGCCTGGAGACCGCCACGCACAGGCGGAACTTCGGCAGCGCCGCCGCGCCCGAGCCCACGGTGATGCGGAGGGTCTGGCGGGAGCGCACGTGCAGGCGGGAGGCCAGCGAGAGCGCGACGGTGGGCGCGCCGGGGGTCGCCGGCGTCGAGGGACCGGGCTGGCTGATCGGCGCGACGGGCGCGGCGAGGATCGGCGGCGTGGTCCCGGAGAGCTGCTGGCCCGTGCCGCCCGCGGTCGTCGCGGCGACGAGGCAGCGCACCGGCCGGCCGACGTCCGTGCTCTTGAGCAGGTAGGTCGGCGTGGGGCCGGACTGCAGGACCGAGCCGTCGCGGGCGTCCTGGAAGGCGTAGGTGAACGCCGGCGCGTTGGACCAGGCGCCCGCCGTGCACGTCGCGACCGAGCCGGCGCGCGCCACCGCGCTGATCGACGCCGTCGTGGAGCCGATCGGCGCGAGCGGGGGCGTCGCGCTGCCGTCCACGAACGCGCGGAGCTCGGCGGCGGCCAGCGAGGCGGCCACGCCCGTGGCGCCCGGAGCGCACTCGCCGCTGGCGTTGATGCCCACGAGCACGCCGCCCACCGTGATGGGACCGCCGCTGTCGCCGGGGCAGCCCGCCGAGGGCGGCGCGGCGTAGCAGAGCTGCACGGCGTTGGTGGGGCCGCACTCGGCGCCGGCGGTGATCGTCGCCTGGCGGCCGTGGAGGAGGTGGTCGGGGTCGGCGCCGGGCGTCTGCTTGCCGTA
>CAXUES010000088.1:9194-9793 GCA_964250185.1 uncultured Solirubrobacteraceae bacterium
GAGCGTCGCGCCGCCCGCGGGGTAGGCGCCGGGCGCCACGAGCGGGACGGCCTGCGCGCGCGGGCCCGAGAGGTCGAAGGGCTGGGTGACCGTCACCACGGCGAGGTCGTCCGGGTTGACGATCGTCGCGTTCGGGACGTGGCCGGGGTGCACGCGGACCTGGCCCAGGGCGATGTCGCGGCTCTGCCCGCCTGCGCTGAGCGGGAGGGGCTCGGCCGCCTCGGAGCCCACCCGCACGCGCCCGCTCACCGCGCCGAGCCCCGGCGAGTCGAAGCAGTGGGCGTTGGTGAGCACCCGGGTGGCGTCGATGATCGCCGCGGAGCAGTTCTCGGTCGACCCGTCCGGCTCGTCCAGGGTGATCGACGCGAAGCGGTGGCTGGCCAGCAGGTGGCCGGACGCCCGGAGTGCGGCGGTGGTGCGGGTGAACTCGTCGCTGGTCAGCGGATCGAGTGGGTGGCGGGGCACGACGGACTCCTAGCGACGCAGCGGCTGTCGGGCCGTGTACAGAGCGGCCCGACCTCGCCACGACCGTACCGTCAGCGGGACCTCGACCCCGCCCGGTACCGCGACCCCGGGTGGTCGTCGGCCAGCCACTGCTG
>CAXUES010000089.1:0-5892 GCA_964250185.1 uncultured Solirubrobacteraceae bacterium
TCCCGCGCGAGCCGCTGTGGCGCGGCCTGAACGTCGCCCGCGGCGCCTACGTCAAGGAGCTCGGGAACACCCCGGGCCACGTGAACCACTGGAGCAAGCGCTCCTTCGTGCAGCTGCTGTCCAATCACGGCGAGGTCGTCGAGGCCCGCTCGCCGTTCCCGTGGACGATGCTGCTCGTGAAGCTTGGCCGCTGAGAGCGCTCTCCCCTCGGCGGGTCGCGAGGTCGACCCGCCGCAGGAGGGCTACGGCAAGGGGGCGCGGATCCTGTCGATCGGGATCGCGTCCACCGGCCTGGTCACCTTCGCCTACTTCTCCCTGGCCTCCCACGTCCTGGCCGATGACGCCTACGGCGGCGTCTCGCTGCTGTGGTCGATCCTCTTCGTCGCCCTCTCGGTCATCTACCGGCCGGTGGAGCAGCTCCTGGCCCGGACGATCGCCGACCGCCGCGCCCGCGGCCTCCACGACGGCCACCCCCTGCGCGAGCCGCTCACGCTGCAGCTCGCGTTCGCGGCGGTCTTCCTCGTCGGCGCCTTCGCCTTCCGCTCGCAGCTGACCGACGCCTTCGGCTCCGAGGCGCTCTTCTGGGTGCTCGTCGGCGCCGCCGCGGCCTACGCGGCCTCGTACTTCGCGCGCGGCTACTTCGCCGGGCAGCAGTGGTTCGGCCTCTACGGCGGGCTCGTGCTCTTCGAGTCGATCGCCCGGGTGCTCTTCCCGCTGATCGCGATCGTCGGCCTGGCCGACGGGCAGACCTTCGTCGCGCTGGGGATCCTCGCGGCGCCGATCGCCTCGCTGCTGGTGGTGCCGGTGGCGCTGCGGCGGATGACCCGGCGTGGTGCCGGGGCGGCGACGCCCGCGCCGGACGGCGCCTCGAGCACCCGCGGCCAGGACGGGCGCTTCGCCCTGTCGGTCGCGGGGATCCAGCTCGCCGAGCAGACGCTGCTCAACGCCGCGGTCCTCGTCGTGGGCGGCGGTGCACCCGCCGCGGTCATCTTCTCGGCCTTCCTCGTCGCGCGCTCGCCGCTGCAGCTCTTCCAGTCCGTGCAGACCTCGCTGCTACCCCACCTCGCCGGGCTGGAGGCCACCGAGGGCCGCGCGGCCTTCGACCGCGCGATCCGCACGACGCTGCTGGCCGTGGGCGCCTTCGCCGGCGCGGTGGCCCTCGGCCTGCTGCTCCTCGGCCCGTGGGCGATGGGCCTGCTCTTCGACGTCCAGCAGGACTACGGCCGCGTCGGGCTGGCCGTGCTCGCCGTCGGGATGGGCTTCCACCTGTCGGCCGGGACGCTCAACCAGGCGCTCCTCGCACGGGGCCGGGCGGGCCTGGCCGCCGGCACGTGGCTCGTGTGCGCCGCGCTGTTCGTGGCCTGGATGGCCGTCGGCATCGTCGGCGACGAGCTCGTGCGGGCCGAGGTCGGCTACGCCGGCGCGACCGCGCTGCTCGGCGGCGCGCTGTGGGTGCTGCTGCGGCGCACCGCATCGCGGGCCGCCGCGATCTAGGATCGTCTCCTGATGAACTCGAGCTCCAAGGTCTGGCTGATCTTCCTGGTGATGTGCGTCTTCGGCATCGCCGCGTTCGTCTTCGCGCTCATCATCAACCAGGGCGCCACCTCCTAGCCCCAGGCCCGTCGGGCGGCTCAGCCGCCCGTGCCCGCGAGCACGACCCGCGCCGTCTCCTCGGGCGCGTCCCAGTGGGGGAAGTGCCCCGAGCCCTCGAAGCGGTGCAGCACGGCGTCGGGGAAGCGCCGCAGCGCCCGCGGTGCCTGCCGTGGGAGCGTGACCAGGTCGCGCGTGCCCCAGCCGATGGTGATGCGCCCACGTGCGTGCCCGGCGGGCAGCCCGAGCTGCGGCGCACCGTGCGCGAGGTCGTCGAGCGCCGCGTCGAAGGCCGGGCTGTCGTGGAAGGCGCGCATCTCGGCGAGGGTGTGGTCGCCGTCCAGCGCCCAGGGGCGCGCGGAGAACTGCGCCAGGAGCGCAGTGCGACCGACCCGCGAGCCGGTGAGCGCCGGCATCGCCGGCTGGAGCAGGTCCACCAGCCGCTTGGAGACCCGGACCGACGCACCGAAGACGGCCTGCTCGCGGGCGTTCCAGAAGCCGCCCGGGTCCAGCGCCACCACGTCGCCGCCGTGGCCGCGCCGCGCGAGCTCGAGCACGATGCGCGCGCCCATCGACGACCCAACGAGGTCGGCGTCGCGCAGGCCCTCGTCGGCGAGGAACGCCTCGAGCGCGTCCGACAGCGTCGCGATGGTGGTGCCCTGCGCCAGCGTCGGGGTGCGCCCGAAGCCGGGGAGGTCGACCGCGACCACCTCCCGCCGGGCGGCCAGCGCGGGCAGGATGGTCTCCCAGGTGCCCCCGTTCGCGCCGATGCCGTGGACGAGGACGAGCGGGGATCCGCTTCCGGTGCGGGTGGCGTGCATCTCCCGATGCCTGCCCGGACCACCCGCGGCTAGGCCTGCGGCGGCCGCGGGCTACTCGTGGGCCAGCGCCTCGAGGACGTCGAGGCGCGAGGCCCGCCGCGCGGGCAGCACCGCTGCGGCCACGCCGGCCAGGCCGGCGAGCACGAGCACGATGACCAGCGAGGCGACCGGCAGCGTGAAGGCGAAGCCGTCCAGGCTGGAGCCGACGAGCGCGGCCATGAGGATGCCGACGCCCAGGCCGAGGATGCCGCCGATGAGCGCGGTGATCACCGACTCGTAGCGGATCATCCGCCGGACCTGGCGGCGCGACGTCCCGATCGCCCGGAGCATCCCGAGCTCGCGGATGCGCTCGGTGACCGACAGCACGAGCGTGTTGACGATCCCGAAGAGCGAGACGAGGATCGAGAGGGCCAGCAGCGCGTAGATGAGCCCGAGGAGCTGGGTCACCTGCCCGCCCTGCTCGTCCTTGAACTCCGCCAGGGTGAGCGCCTCCACCTGCGGGAAGCGCCTGTCGACGACCCGGTCGATCGCGGCCTTGGTGCGGGTGGGATCGGCGCCGGGCGCGTAGCCCACCAGCGCGAACGTCGCGTCGCGCACGCCGAAGCGCTCCGCGACCCGGTTCGTGACCAGGACGTCGCCCAGAATGAGCGCGGAGATGTCGGCGACCCGGGCGACGCGCAGATCCAGCGACGGGCCGCCGCCCGTGGGCGCCTGCACGCGCAGGGCCGAGCCCACGCGGAGGTCGTGGTCGGAGGCGTAGGACTCCGAGACGATCGCGTCGGTCGCCCCGAGGCCGGAGACGTCGAGGTCGTAGACGTCCCCGAAGGTCGCGGGGTCGATCGCGGTGAGCGTCTCGCGCTCGCCGTCCACGCGCAGGTTGCGCGCCGACAGCGCCGGCGAGATCTCCCCCACTCCGTCCACGCGGCCGATGGCCTGCAGCGCGGCCGCGGAGAAGGGCGTGAAGCCGTCGGCGTTCTGGACGATGACCTGCCCGCGGATGCCGCCGTCGATCGCGTCGTCGATCGTCGAGCGCACCCCGGCGGTGAAGATCGTCGCGAAGGCGACCAGCGCGACGCCGACCATGAGCGCCGCGGCGGTCACCGCGGTGCGCCCGGGCTGGCGGACGGCGTTCTCCCGGGCCAGGCGCCCGGTCACGCCGGCCACCCGCTCCAACGGCCGGCCGACCACCGAGGCCAGCGGGCCGACGAGCACCGGGGAGAGCAGCGCGATCCCCAGGAAGGTGACCGCGGCGCCCGCGCCGACGACGGCGAGCGAGCCGTCCCCGACCAGCAGGCCGCCGGCGAGCAGGGCGACGCCGATCAGCGTGATGCCCACGGCGGCCGGCAGCACCCACCGCGACCCGCGGGTGACGGGCAGCGCGACGCCCTCGCGCAGGGCGGCGACGGGCGGCACCTGCGTGGCCCGCCGCGCGGGGACGATCGAGGAGATGACGGTCACGACGACCCCGACGCCGAGCGCCACCAGGACGGTGCGCAGCGCGACGACGGTCCCCTGCGAGGGCAGGTCGACGCCCACGAGCGAGAACAGCGCCTTGAGCCCCGCCGCCACGAGCAGCCCGAGCGCCAGGCCGATGAGGCTGCCGACCACGCCGATGGCCAGGCCCTCCAGCAGCACGGAGCGCAGCACCTGCGCCCGCGAGGCGCCCAGCGTGCGCAGCAGCGCGAACTCGCGGGCGCGCTGGGCCACCGTGATCGAGAAGGTGTTGAAGATCAGGAAGGCGCCGACGAAGACGGCGATCCCCGCGAAGGCCAGCAGCGTGGTGGGCAGGAAGGAGAGCTGGTCCTCGATGTCCGAGCTCTGCGCCTCGGCCTGCTGGGCGCCCGTGCGCACCTGCGCCGCGCCGCCGACGGCGCGCCGGACGTCGGCGACCACGGCAGCCTGGCTGCGGCCGGGGCCGAGGGCCACGTCGATGCGGTCCACGCCGTCCTTGCCCGCGATGCGCTGGGCCTCGGGCAGCGTGACCTCCGCGACCGACGCGCCGCCGATGGAGGTGCCGCCGAGGCTCACGAGCCCCGAGACGAGGTAGGTCCGGCGGCCCTCGTCGCCGGCGATCGCCACGCGGCCGCCGACCCCCACCCCGGCGCGCTTGGCGCTCCCCGGGTCGATGGCCACCTCGCCCGGGGTGCGCGGGGCGCGGCCCTCGTCGTAGGTCGTCCCGCCGAAGCCCTGGGTGCTCGTGGAGCCCAGGATGGACGGGCCCTGGCCCGACAGCCGCTCGTTGCCCAGGCTCAGGAGCGTCGCGCCCTGGTCGCTGATGGCGCCCTCGGCCCGCGCGACGCCGTCCACCGCGGCGACGCGGGCGACGAGGCCCGCGGGCAGCGGGGGCACCTCGCCCGAGGCGGAGTCCGACGCCTCCACGGCCGGGGTCACCACGAGGTCGGAGGAGGCGTTGGAGGACGCGAAGATCTTGTCGAAGCTCGCGTTGATCGTGTCGGTGAAGACGTAGGTGCCTGCGACGAGCATCACGCCGAGGGCGACCGCCGTGGCCGTGAGGGCCAGGCGCAGGCGGCGGGCCAGGAGCCCGCGCAGGGCGACGGTGCGCATCAGGCGGCCGTGACGGCGCCGTCGCGGACCACGACGCCGTCCTCGAGCTCGACGAGCCGGTCGGCGAAGCCCGCCGCGCGCGCGTCGTGGGTGACCATGATGATCGTCTGGCCGAACTCGTCGACGCAGCGGCGCAGCAGCTCCAGCACCTCGGTGGAGGTCGTCGAGTCCAGGTTGCCGGTCGGCTCGTCGGCGAAGACGACCTTGGGCCGCGAGGCCAGCGCGCGGGCGACCGCGACGCGCTGCTGCTGGCCCCCGGAGAGCTCGGCCGGGCGGTGGGTCAGGCGCGGGCGCAGCCCGACGGCGTCGATGAGCACGTCGAGCCACGCCGGGTCGGCCTCGCGGCCGGCGATGGACAGCGGCAGCAGCACGTTCTCCTGCGCGGTGAGGACCGGCAGCAGGTTGAACGACTGGAAGATGAAGCCGATCTGGTCGCGGCGCAGCTCGGTGAGGCGCTGGTCGTCGAGGCCCGCGAGCTCGGTGCCGTCGAGCTGGACGGACCCGCTCGTGGGCTGGTCCAGCCCCGCGAGCAGGTGCATGAGCGTCGACTTGCCCGACCCCGACGGGCCGATGATCGCGGTGAACTCCCCGGCCGGGAAGCCGACGCTGACGCCCCGGAGGGCGTCGACGCGGGCCTCCCCGGAGCCGTAGGAGCGGGTGAGGTCGGTGGCCTGGACGAGCACGGGGCCCATGGTGCCTGACCCGGGCGGCCCCCCGCCATCGGGGATCCCCCCTAGGGGGGTCCGGGCGCGCTAGGCGAGGCCGTCGCGGATGCGCGCGAAGGCCGCGCCCGGATCCGGCTCGCCGAAGATCGCCGAGAGCCGCAGCTGGTCGTCGAGTCCGATCAGCGCCTTGATCACGACGACGCCCTTGTCGATCCAGAGATCGCGCAGGTCCTGCTGGACCTGCGGATCGT
>CAXUES010000089.1:5902-9734 GCA_964250185.1 uncultured Solirubrobacteraceae bacterium
GGGGATGAAGGCCTGGCCGCCGGCGCCCGGGTTGACGCTCATGACGAGCGCCTGGCCGACGCGGAGGTCCTCGAAGACCGTCAGCGGCGTGGCCGGGTTGACCACCAGGCCCGCGCGGGCGCCGTGCTCGCGGATGAGCTGCAGCGCGAGGTGGGCGTGCGGCGTCGCCTCGGCGTGGATGAGCACGTGGTCGGCGCCCGCCCTGACGAAGTCGGCGACGTGGCGCTCGGGGCGCTCCACCATGAGGTGGACGTCCAGCACGAGGCCGGGGAAGTGCTCGCGCAGGCCCGAGACGACCTGCGGGCCCATGGAGAGCGCCGGGACGAAGTGGCCGTCCATGACGTCGACGTGGACGCTGCGCGCCCCCGCCTCGACGACGGCGGCGACCTGCGGGCGCAGGTCCGCCAGGTCGGCGGAGAGGATGCTCGGGACGACCTCGGCGGGGCTCACGCCGCTAAAGGTGTCAGACCTCGACGAGCATCGAGGACCCGCAGTGGTTGCACGCGGTGATGGCGGTCGAGCTCATGCGGACGATGGTGCCGTGCTCCCCGCACTGCGGGCAGACGGAGCGCAGCTCGAAGCGGTGCAGGCAGTTCACGCAGCGGTAGCGGCCCGGCAGCGTCGTGGGACGCAGCCAGGGCTCCCCGCAGCTCGGGCAGGGCGGGCGCCCGATCGTGGTCTGGGGCTGGGGCTCCATCGTCGGGCGGCAACGCTAACGACTCGACATGACGTCGGGCTAAGAGCCCCGGCGCGCGAGGTAGAAGCCGTCGGTCCCGTCGCGGTGCGGCAGCGTCTGGTGGCGCTCCTCGCCGCGCAGGCGCTCCTCCTGCGGGTCGATCGTGCACGTCGAGTAGACGAGGCGGCCACCCGGGGCCAGCGAGCGCTCCGCGGCCTCGAGCAGGCGGTCCTGCAGCTCGACGAGGGCGGGCACGCGGTCGGGGGTCATCCGCCAGCGCAGGTCGGGGTGGGAGCGCAGCGTGCCCAGGCCGGTGCAGGGCGGGTCGAGCAGGACGCGGTCGAAGGCGCCCTCGCCGAGCTCGGCGGTGGCGTCGGCGCAGAGCACCCGGACGTTCGTCGCGCCCATCCGCGCGGCGGTGCGCTCCAGCGCCTCAGCGCGGCCGGCGTGGCGCTCGACCGCGACGACCTCCCCCGTGCCGCCCATGAGCGCCGCGAGGTGGGTCGTCTTGCCGCCGGGCGCGGCGCACAGGTCGAGCACGCGCTCGCCGGGCTGGGGATCGACGTAGGCCGCCACGAGCTGCGCGCCCCGCGACTGCGGCGTGATGGCGCCGGAGCGGAACAGCTCCGAGGAGGCGACGTCGAAGCGCCCCTGCACCACCACGGCGGTCCCCTCGCGGGTGAAGGGCTCCTCGAGGACGAAGGCCTCCGGATCGGCCTTCAGCGTGTTGATGCGCAGGGCGAGCTCGGCGGGCTCGTTGGAGGCGGCCATGCACGCGCGCGCCTCCTGCGGCCCGAGGGCGTCGAACCACAGCTCGGCGATCCAGCGCGGGAAGCCGTGGTGGATGGCCGCGTCGGCGGGCTCGGCGTCGCCGGGCAGGGCGATCCCCTCGCGCTGGGCGCGGCGCAGGACCGCGTTGACCACGCGGTGCCCGCGGGAGGGCTTGGCGAGCTCGACCGCCTGGGAGACGACGGCGTGCTCGGAGCTGCCGTCGGAGCTGAGCAGCTCGTAGAGGCCGAGGTAGAGCGCGGCGCGCACCTGCGGCTCCAGCGTGCCGCGCGTCATGCGGCCGGCCACCCAGCCCAGCGTGCCCTGCCACTGCACCGTGCCGTAGGCCAGGCGCTTGGCGAAGGCGCGGTCGCGGGGATCGGCGAGGCCCGCGACCTCGGCGCGCAGCGCACGGTCGGCGTAGGCGCCCTCCTCCAGCACGCGGCGGATCACCCGCAGCGCGGCGACGCGCGCGGGGCTGACCGTGGCCATCAGGGGGCGACCGGCGCGACGCCGGGCACGGGCGTGCCGGCGCCGCGCAGGTAGTCGGCGTAGGCCATGGGGCGTCCGCCCGGCGGCTGGACCTCCAGCAGCTCGAGGCGGCCGTCCTCGTCCACGCGCGCGGCGCGCACGCCGAGCAACGGGCCGCCCTCGCCCAGGTCGATGCGCGCGCCGACGTGGGGGCTCAGCGCGCGGACGATCCGCGCGTTGACGTCGGCGGGCCGCGCGAGGTCCAGCGTGCGGTCGGCGGGTCCGAGCTTCTCGGCGTAGGTCACGCCCTCCTCGGCCTGCTCGGCGAACGGCGGGCGCTCGTCGAGCGCGCGCAGCAGCTCGGTGGCGCCGAGGGACTCCAGCCGCGGCGCGAGCGTCCCGTAGGTGTCATCGGGCCGGATCGGCTCGATCGCCGTGGCGCAGACCGGGCCGGAGTCCAGCCCCGCCGTCAGGCGCATGATGCAGACGCCCGTCTGCGCGTCGCCGGCCATGATCGCCCGCTCCACGGGCGCCGCGCCGCGCCAGCGCGGCAGCAGGGACGGGTGCACGTTGAGCACCTCGTGGGCGTCCAGGAGCTCCTGGCGGACCAGCGCGCCGAACGCGCAGACCACGAGGAGGTCGGGGCGGGCCTCGGCGATGCGCGCGCGGGCCTCGGGGGCGTTGACGTCCTCGGGCTGGTCGAGCGGCAGGCCGAGCGACCGGGCGGCATCGGCCACGGCCGGGCTCTGGAGCTTCCGCCCGCGCCCCGCGGGGCGGTCGGGCCGGGTGACCACGAGGACCGGCTCGTGCGAGGAGCCCGCGAGGCGCTCGAGGACGCCCGCGGCGAAGGGCGACGTGCCCAGGTAGGCGACGCGCACGGGCGGGCGGGCCGCGATCCTCAGGCGGCCTGCTCGCGGCGTGCGAGGGCCTCGCGCATCGCGCGCATGGCCTCCTTGCGCTGCGAGCGCGGGGTGCGATCGAGGATCAGCACGCCGTCGAGGTGGTCCATCTCGTGCTGGATGACGCGGGCCTCCAGGCCCGAGGCCTCGACGCTGATCGCGTCGCCGTGGGCGTCGCGGGCGCTCACGCGCACGTGGACGGGGCGCTCGACGTCGACGTGGACGTCGGGGAGGCTCAGGCAGCCCTCCTCCATCCACTCCTCGTCGCGCGAGGACCACTCGATGACGGGGTTGACCAGCACGCCGAGCGGCCCGCCGGAGACGATGCGGTAGACGAGCAGGCGGTGCGAGGTGCCGACCTGCGGTGCCGCGAGGCCGACGCCGATGGCGTCGTCCATGAGCCGCCCCATCTGGGCGACCTCCGCGCGCAGGTCGTCGTCGAAGCGGTCGATGGCGCGCGCCTTGGTCTTGAGGACCGGGTCGCCGAACTGGCGGACGTGGGCCAGGGCGGCGCGCCGCCGCGCGAGGACCTCCGGCGACAGCCGGGGCGCCTCCTCCGGCGCGGGCGACGGCCCGTCCGCCTCGATGACCTCGACCTCGTCGCTCATGCTCCGATCCAGCCTATCTCGCGCCGTCGGGAGCGACGCACCGGACTACTGGGGATCGACGTCGACGCTGAAGCTCGCCGCCTTCATCGCCCGGTCGGCGGCGGTCAGGTCGACCGCCTCGCGGACCGCGGCGATGGCCATCGCCCGGTCCGACGCCTTGAGCACGACCTGCGCTCGCGCCCCCGCAGGCGGAAGAGCGGCGCCGGGCCGAGCGCGCCGGGACCGTCGGCGTCCAGCCGGCCCTTGACCGCCGACGCGGCGGCCAGCGCCGCGCCCGGCACCTCCGAGGAGCACACGATCCGGATGAGCGTGGCGAAGGGCGGGTAGCGCAGCGCCTCGCGCCGGGCGAGCTCGCCGGCCAGGAAGCCGTCCGCGTCGTGGCGGGCGGCGTGGACGATCGGGTCGGCGTC
>CAXUES010000090.1:0-267 GCA_964250185.1 uncultured Solirubrobacteraceae bacterium
CCGCCGCCACGGCGGCGCTCGAGCTGACCGGCAACCTGTCGCTCAGCGCGATCGTCTCGTCGGTCCGGACCATCGCCACCGACCTGCTGCGGGTGCTCGGCGAGGAGGAGGGCGAGGCGGCGCAGGCCGTGCGCCGGGCGGCGGCGGGCTAGCTGAGGCGCGCCGTGGAGCCCCGGACGAGCAGCGCGACGGGCTGGACGAGACGGCGGGTGCGGACAACGGCTTCGACGTCTCTTTCAAATTGGATGGTGTTGGCTCGGCGGGCGG
>CAXUES010000090.1:277-9678 GCA_964250185.1 uncultured Solirubrobacteraceae bacterium
CCCGGACGAGCAGCGCGACGGGCTGGACCTCGCGCCGGCGCCGGCCCTCCGGCCGCGCGATGCGGTCGCGCAGGAGCCCGTATGCGGCCGCGCCGAGCGCCTCGGCGTCGATGGCGATCGTCGTCAGGTCGAGCGCCGCCGCGAGCTCGAGGTCGTCGAAGCCGACCACGGACAGGTCCTCGGGCACGGCCAGGCCCGCGTCACGCGCGGCGAGCACGAGCCCCGAGGCGAGGATGTCGTCGTCGCAGACCACCGCGGTGGGGCGCTCCTCTGCGGGGCCCCGCACGAGCACCGCGGCCGCCTCGCGGGCGCCGGCGACGGTGAAGGGCGCCGCGGCCTGCGGGAGCGCGTCGTGGTCGAGGCCGTGGGCGGCCAGGACGGCGCGGGCCGCCCTGATGCGCAGGTCGAAGGTCTGCTCCTCCACCGCGGCGCGGAGGTGGCCGATCCGGCGGTGGCCCAGCCCGAGCAGGTGCTCGTAGGCCTGCCGCACGCCGTCCTCGACGTCCAGGCGCACCGAGTCGGTGCCGCGGCGCTCGGCTTCCACGAGGACCACCGGCACCGCCGAGGCGCCGCCCGGCCCGCGCCAGCCGAAGTGCACGACGCCGTCCACCACGCCGGCCGAGAGCGTCTCGTGGGCCGCCGCGGCCTGGGCGGGGTCGTCGTCGAAGTCGACCAGGGCGACGCTCACGCCCTCCGCCCACGCGGCGCGCTGGGCGCCGCGCAGCATGCTGCCGAAGAACGGGTTGCGCACGTCGGGCACGAGCAGGCCGACGGCGCCCGCGGTGCCCGTGCGCAGGGAGCGCGCCGCGGCGTGCGGGCGGTAGCCCAGCGTGGCCGCCGCGTCGCGCACGAGCTGCGCCGTGGGCGGGGCGACGCGGCCCGCGTGCTTGCCCGAGAGCACCAGGGAGACGGTCGACTGGGAGACGCCCGCCTGCCGGGCCACGTCGTTGGAGGTCGGGCGGGCGATGGGCGGATGCAAGCAGGCCGATGCGCCGTCGGGTTGACGTCGTCGGCGTCATTCGTATGATCAATACGTATGACGACACGAGCCATCCTCTTGGCCGCCACCCTGGCGGCCCTCGCCGGCGGAACCGCCGCCGGCGCCACCCAGTCCTCCACCCGCCCCGCCGAGGCCCGCACGGCCGTGGTCGCGCAGGTGGCCTGCCCCTCCTCCCCCGCGACCGTCCCGGCGCTCTCCGCCGTCCGCGCCGCGGCGCCCCCGGGCGCCCCGGTGCTCACCGCGTGCACGCCGGCCGACGCCCGCGTCGCGGTGCTGCGCGCGATCGCGTCGGGCCACACGGTGGTCCTGGGCTCGGGCCCCGACGTCCGCGCGGCGCAGGGCGAGGCCGCCCCCGACCACCCCGAGGTGCGGATGGGCGCGCTGGGGCGCTAGCGCACCGACGCCCCCTGAGGCGCTCAGCCCGCCGCGGGGTCCCGCGGGTCGCGCTCCTGCACGCCGTGCGGCGCGCCGTGCTCGGCGAGCACCTCGAGGAACGGCACGGCGTCGAAGGCCTCCGGGCCCAGCACGCCGGCGCCCGACCAGCGCCCGTCGGCCAGCAGCTCCATGGCCACCACGGCGTTGACCGCCGTCTGCCACACGACGGCCTGCGAGCCGTCGCGCTCCATCGTCCAGGCGTTGTCGACGAGGTGGTGCAGGTAGACCGCGCGCGGCTCCCCGTCGGTGCCCGTGCCCGTCACGAGAGTGCCCGCGCAGGTCGAGCCGGTCATCTTGTCGCCGAGCGTCGCCGGGTCGGGCAGCGACGCGGCGAGCACGTCGCGCGGCGCGACCATCGTGCCGCGGACGTCGACGGGCTCGACGGAGTCCATGCCCGTGAGGTGCAGCGCCTTCAGCACGCCGATGAACTCCGCGCCCAGGCCGTACTTGAACGTCACGCGCCTGCAGTCGACGCCGCGCGGCACGAGCACGACCTCCTCGTGCTCGACGTTGACGCACTCCACCGGGCCGATGCCGCCGGGGAAGACGAAGGTCTCCGGCTCGGAGAACGGCTCGGTGGTGAAGAAGCCCCGGTCGCGCTCCCAGATGAGCGGCGGGTTGAGGCACTCCTCGATCGTCGTCCAGATGTTGAACGTCGGGGCGAAGTCGTAGCCCTCCACGACGAGGTCCGCCCCGTCGCGCACGCCGACCTCGTCGATCTCGGAGAAGAGGTGGTCGGCCGCGAAGCGCGCGAAGACGTCGGAGAGGCCCGGCTCCACGCCGATCCCCACGAGCGCGAGCTGGCCGTCCTGCTCCCACTCGTCGTGCGCGTCGAACTGCTCCTGGCCGAGCATCCGGCCGACCTCCTCGTAGGGGCGCTCCGGGTGGCGCTCGGCCAGCGTCATCGCCATGTCGAGGTAGGTCACCCCGGCGCGCCGGCAGGCGTGGAAGATCGGCGGGTTCAGGCGCGGGTCGCAGGCGTTGAGGACCGTGTCGGCGCCGAGCTCGGCGATCAGCGCGACGATGGCCTCCTCGTCGGAGGCGTCCAGCGCGCGGGCCGCGATGCGGTCGTCGCCGAGGCGGTCGCGCGCCGCGTCGGCCCGCTCCACCGACACGTCGGCGAGGGTCAGGGCGTCGAAGAAGCCGCGGTGCCGGGCGATGGCCGCCGCGGCGACCCCCACCCCGCCCGCGCCGATCACGAGGATGCGCATGGACCGGCACGCTAGTACCGATCCACGCGCCTAGAACTCCAAGCGCGCCCCGCCCGCCTCGACGAAGCGGCGCAGCTGCGCGTGCGCGTCGCCGAGCAGCGGGTGGCCGTGGGGCGGCAGGAGGTGGTCGAAGTCCCACGCCTCCAGCAGCTGCTCCCACGAGGCGACGATCCTGCGCTGCACGTCGTCGGGGTCGTCGCCGAGCAGCCCGGTGGGCGGCACGCCGAGGGGCCCGTCGCCGAGGCGCATGACGCTGTCGCCCGGCGCGACCGCGCGGAGGCGCTCCGACAGCACGGCGAACTCGTCGGGGGAGAGCTCCCCGAGCTGCCGGGCCACGAGGCCGCCCGGCAGCACGTCCCCGTCGGCGTAGCCCTGCACGTCGAGGTCTGCGACCTCCATGTCGTCCAGCCCGACCGCCGGCGCGAGCACGCGCGCGCCGAAGGCCTCGACGAAGTCGGCCGACCCCCGCGAGTGGAGGCGGTGGGTCAGGACCACCGCGTCGACGCGCGCATCCCCGAGGGCCGACGGGCCCTCGGGCGGCATGAACGGGTTGAGCGCCACCCGCTCGTCCACGAGGAGGTAGGACGACACCTCCATCCCGTGGGCGGGGTGCTCCTGCGTCCAGTGCAGGACGCCCGGCAGCGGCTCGTGCATGCCGGGCGCCTACCCGCGTCGCTAGGGCTTGAGCACGACCTTGATCGCCCCGTCCTGCTTCTTCTGGAACATGTCGTAGCCGTGCGGCGCGTCCTCGAGCGGGATGTGGTGCGTGGCGAACTGCTCCGTCCCGAGCGGATCGGCGTCGTCGGTGAGCAGCGGCATGATGTCGTCGATCCAGCGCTTCACGTTGGCCTGGCCCATGCGCAGCTGGATCTGCTTGTCGAACATGTTCAGCAGCGGCATGGGGTCGGCCGTGCCGCCGTAGACACCCGACAGCGACACGGTGCCGCCGCGACGCACGGAGGACAGCGCGAGCTGGAGCGCGCCCATGCGATCGACGCCGGCGGTCTTCATGATCGGCTGGGAGAGCGCGTCGGGGAGCAGGCCGACGACGGTCTGGGCGACCTTGGCCGCCGCGCCGCCGTGGGCCTCCATGCCGACGGCGTCGATCACCGCGTTCGGGCCGCGGCCGTCGGTGCGCTCGAGGAGCTGCTCGAGCAGGTCGTCCGCGCCGAGGTCGAGCACGTCGACGCCGCGGGCGCGCTCACGCGCGATCCGCTCCGGGACGATGTCGACGGCCATGACGTGCTCGATGCCGCGCTGCTGGGCGATCCGGCAGGCCATCGCGCCGATCGGGCCGAGGCCGAGCACGAGCAGGTGCCCGTCCTTGGGGCAGTTGGCGTACTCCACGCCCTGCCAGGCCGTGGGCAGCACGTCGGAGAGGAAGAGGAAGCGGTCGTCGCTGGGGCCCTCGGGGACCTTGATCGGGCCGTACTGCGCCTGGGGCACGCGCAGCAGCTCGGCCTGCCCGCCCGGGACCTGGCCGTAGAGCTTGGAGAAGCCCAGCAGCGACGCGCCCGTGCCCTGGTCGCGGTTCTGCGTCGTCTCGCACTGCGACTGCAGGTCGTGGTCGCACATGTAGCAGTGGCCGCAGGAGATGTTGAAGGGGATGACCACCCGGTCGCCCTTCTTGATGTGGCTGACCTCCGGGCCGACCTCCTCGACGATCCCCATCGGCTCGTGGCCGAGGATGTCGCCCGGATCCAGGAACGGCCCGAGGACCTCGTAGAGGTGCAGGTCGGAGCCGCAGATGGCGGTCGACGTGACGCGCACGATGGCGTCGGTCGGCTCCTGGATGGTGGGATCCGGGACCGTGTCGACGCGGACGTCGCGCTTGCCGTGCCAGGTGAGTGCTCGCATGGAGCAGGTCTATCCGAGCCGCCCGCGGGCCAACCGGCGACCCGGTGCGCGCTCAGACCGTCCGCAGCGAGACGGGAGCGCGCAGGTGCACGCCCCCGCCGCCCTCGTAGCGCACGCTCACCTCGAGCCGGGCGTCGACCCGGGCGTGCCGGCGCGTGCGCCGGCGGCCCGCCCGGCTCGCCGGGAGCCGCAGGAGCGTGCGCCCGATCGGCAGGGTCGCCGTCCGGGTCCGGGCGAGCCGCCGGCCGTCCTGCGCGGCGTGGAGGACCATGACCACCTCGGCCGGGGCACGCAGGACGATCACCACGCGCAGCCCGCGTCGACGGAAGAGCCCGGGGTGCTTGCGGGCGGGGACGGACAGGATCGGCGCGGGGCGGGCCGAAGGTGCCCCTCCCCGCGCGGCCGTGGCCGCGGCGTCGGCGGCCTGCGGTGCCGGAGCCACGGCGGGGGCGCCGCTGTCGCTGCCCGGGGGAGTCGGCGCTGCCGGACCGGAGCGCCCGGTCCCGGTCGCGGTGACGAGCGCCGGATGCGCGGCCGGCAGGCCCGTCGCGTCGCTGGTCGGCGGGACGCCGGGCGGGCCGACGGCCGTCACGAGCATCGGGTGCGCGGCGTCGAGGCCGCTCGCATCGCTCACGCCAGGCCGTCCGGCTGCTGCTCGTGGTGGGGGGAGCGGTGCTGCAGGTCGACCCCGATCTGCAGCAGCGTGGCCTCGTCGAACGGCGCGCCGATGAGCTGCACGCCGACGGGCAGGCCCGTCGTCCGGCTGGTCCCGGCCGGGAGGGTCACCACCGGGAAGCCGAGGTAGTCGGCCAGGTAGGTCTGCAGCTGGGCCGGCACGGGATCCGTCGCCACCACCTTGGGCACGAGCCGGTCGGGCACCTCGATGCGCGACACGGGCAGCAGGAACGCGTCGAGCCGCTCGCCGTCCTGCATCAGCCGCCAGGCGTCGCGCAGCGCCGCGCGGCGCCGGTGGACGTCGATGTACTGCTGCGCGGTGGCGTTGACCGAGCGGAAGAGGGTCAGGAACTGCTGGTCGACCGACCCGTACTCCGCGGCGCGCGAGGGGAACCACGGCGCATGGAAGGCCAGCGCGTCCTGCAGGAGCACGAGCTGGTCGACGACCGAGAACGGGTCCTCGGGGTAGTCGAGCGGCACGAGCGTCGCGCCCAGCGCCGTGAGCTCCTCCTGCGTGGCCGCGAAGCGCTCGGCGACCCCGGGATCGAGCGTCCCGGGCTCGGCGGGCAGTCCCACGCGGGTCCCGTCGAGGGGCCGGTCCCCCGGGCGCGGGGTGGACGGGTACGCGGCGGGCGCGACCGCTGCGACGTCGGTGGAGGGATCGGCCGGGTCAGCACCCGTCATGGCCCCGAGGAGCAGCGCCACGTCGGCGACGCTCCGGGCCAGCGGACCGCAGTGGTCCAGCGACCACGCGTAGGGGATGACCCCCGCCGCGCTGATGAGGCCGAACGTCGGCTTGATCGACGACACGCCGCACCAGGCCGCGGGGATGCGCAGGGACCCGAGCGTGTCCGATCCCGTGGCGGCCGGGAGCATCCGGGCGGCCAGGGCCGCCGCGCTGCCGCCACTCGACCCGCCGGCGGAGCGGTCCAGCGCCCACGGGTTCCCGGTCTGGGGCGTGTCGTAGTACATCGCGAACTCGCAGGTGTGCGTGTGGCCGACCAGGACCATGCCCGCCGCCTTGAGCTTGGCCCACACCGCGCTGTCGCCCGTGGCGACGTGGCCCTCCAGGATGCGGCTGGAGGCGGTGAGCGGGAGGCCGTCCACGGCGTAGAGGTCCTTCAGCCCGACGGGGACCCCGCACAGCACCGGCGCGGCGTCGCCGCCCGCTGCCGCGGCGTCCAGGCGGCGGTCGGCCGCGGCAGCGAGCTCCTCGGCGAGGTCGTCGTAGCGGCGGACGAACGCGTTGACCGTCGTCGGCGATCCGGCGAACGTGACGGGCCCGTTGCGGGCCTCGATCCGCTCCGTGCAGGCGGCGAGCAGCTCGCGGGCGGAGACCTCGCGGGCCTGCAGGAGCGCCGCGCACTCCGCCACCCCGAGGTCGGCGAGCGAGGCGCCCGCGGCGAGCACCCCGGCGACGTCGGGGAGGTCCTGCGCGGTGGCGCGTGCGCGGGCGGGGCGCAGGGCCGGGACGGCGGCGGCCGCTCCGGCCACGGCCGCGCCGGCCAGCGCCTGGCGGCGGGTGAGCATGTCCCCAGGCTGGCCGACGAACAGCGCGCCCACCACCGCCCGACAGGCCGTCGAACGGGCCGGGCACCGTCCGCCCGGGCGTGCTCAACCAAGGCGGCGCAGGCGCCGCAGGCGCCCCGCGGCCAGCGCATGGCGTGGGTCGTGCGCGCGCGTGATCGCCATGAGCGCCCGGCAGGCGGCCTCGTCGTCGCGGCCCGGCGGCGTGGCCAGCCAGGCCTCGAGGTGCGCGGGATCGCCCGAGGCGAGCGTCGCGCGGCGCAGCTCGTCGTTGAGGCGGTCGCGCACCTCGGCGAGGAAGGGCACCTCGCTGCCGGGCAGCAGCTCGCCCGTGCACGCCTCCAGCGCGACGCCGAGGTCCCCCGCGCGCACGAGCTCCTCCAGGCGCGTCGCGTCGGCGTGCACCTCGCCCACGAGCGCGTAGGGCTGCGCGCTGAGGCGCTCCCCGAGCAGGCGGCGCAGGCGCGAGAGCTCCGCGCGGACGCTCACGGGCTTGCCGAAGTCCCCGAAGAGCTCGATGGCCAGCTCCTCGGCCGACCACCCGCCCGGGCGGAGCACGAGCATGGCCAGCAGCTCGGAGTGCCGGCGGGAGAGCAGCGTGCCCACGGGATCGCCCGGCAGGCGCAGGCGGGCGCGGTCGGAGCCCAGCAGCTCGAGCACGAGCGGCTCGGCCAGGCGGGAGCGCGGGCCGCGCGCGCGGGGGCGCGCGTCCATGAGGCGCATCCGGGCGATCTCCGCCTCGGCCATCTTGGCCGCCGCCGAGACGACGGCGAGCGAGTGCGGGTGGGCGGTCTCCAGCTCCCCCGTCAGGTCGATGACGCCGATGACCTCCCCCGAGGTCGGATCGCGCACGGGCGCGGCCGAGCAGGTCCAGGGGTGGACGGGCGCGCAGAAGTGCTCGGCCGAGAAGACCTGCAGCGGGTGGCCGACGGCGAGCGCCGTGCCCATCGCGTTGGTGCCGGCGGCCTGCTCGCTCCACACCGCGCCGCGCTCGAGGTGGACGGCCTGCGCGGCGTCGACGAGCGCGGGCGCCCCGTCGATCCACAGCAGCGTGCCGTCGGTGTCGCAGGCGAGCACGACCTGGCCGTCGTCGGCGCGGACGTCCTCCAGCAGGTCCAGGACCGCGGGCATCGCCCGGGCGAGCGGGTGCGCGTCCCAGCGCTCCGCGGCGCGGTCCTTGTCGATCCGCACGGGCGCCAGGCCGCCGTCGGCGTCGATCCCCGCCGAGCTCGAGCGCTCCCAGGAGCCGACGATGACGTCGCGCAGCAGCGCGGGCGGGCGCTCCCCCGAGAGCACGCGGTCGCGCCCGTCGGCGAGCCGCCGCGCGAGCGCTCGCCGGTCCGTCGTCGCGTCGATCGCCACCCAGGAGGACACCGTGATTGACCCGTTGTCAGCGTAGGGCCTGCCGCGGTGGGGTTGCAACCGGTTCGCAACCCCGCGGGGCGTAGCTTCGACACACGGTCAGGTCCCCGCCTCACCGCGCAGCGCAAACGACCTCAGGAGCGAGCCCCACATGGCCACCGTCAGCCCCAGCACCTCCCAGCCGCGGTTCTTCACCGGAGAGGACCGCAAGCTCCTCATCGACGGGGAGTGGGTCGACTCCGCCGCCGGCGAGCAGTTCGACACGCTCGACCCGTCCACCGGCGAGCCGCTGGCCAAGATCGCCCGTGGCGAGGCCGAGGACATCGACCGCGCCGTCAAGGTCGCCCGTCGCGCGTTCGAGTCGGGCCCCTGGCACACGATGACCCCGTCCGAGCGCGGCCGGATCATCCACCGCATCGGCGACCTCATCGCCGAGCACGCCGAGGAGCTCGGCGAGCTCGACTCGCTGGACAACGGCAAGGCCGTCGCCGTCGCCGTCGGTGCTGACGCCGCCCTGGCGGCCGACATGTTCTGGTACATGAGCGGCTGGTGCGACAAGCTCAACGGCGGGACGATGACCCCGCACGTGCCCTACATGCCGGGTGCGGAGTTCCACGCCTACACCCTCCGCGAGCCGGTCGGCGTCGTGGGTCAGATCATCCCCTGGAACTTCCCGCTGCTCATGGCCGCGTGGAAGCTCGCGCCGGCGCTCGCCACGGGCTGCACCGTCGTCCTCAAGCCCGCGGAGCAGACGCCCCTCAGCGCCCTGCGCCTCGGCGAGCTCATGCTCGAGGCCGGCCTGCCCAACGGCGTCGTCAACATCGTCACGGGGTTCGGCGAGCCGGGTGCCCGCCTGGCCGAGCACCCCGACGTCGACAAGGTCGCCTTCACGGGCTCCACCGAGGTCGGCAAGCTCATCGCGCAGGCCTCCGGCCGCACGAACCTGAAGAAGCTGACCCTCGAGCTCGGCGGCAAGTCGCCGAACGTCGTCTTCGACGACGCCGACCTCGACGCCGCCATCGCCGGCGCCGCCCAGGGGATCTTCTTCAACCAGGGCGAGGTCTGCTCGGCGGGCTCGCGCCTGTACGTGCAGGAGAGCTCCTTCGACGAGGTGGTCGCCGGCATCTCCGACGCCGCCTCCAAGATCAAGGTCGGTCGCGGCCTGGACGCCGACACGGAGATGGGCCCGCTCGTCTCCTCCGAGCAGTTCGACCGCGTCACGAACTACCTCAAGATCGGCCAGGAGGGCGGCGCCACCGCGACCACCGGCGGCTCCTCGATCGACGGCCCGGGCTACTTCGTCCAGCCGACGGTCCTGACCGGCATGGGCCAGG
>CAXUES010000091.1:0-2818 GCA_964250185.1 uncultured Solirubrobacteraceae bacterium
TGGCCTGCTGCACGCGATGCAGGTTGGAGGCGAAGCACGTGATGACCACGCGGCCCGTGGCCTGCCCGACGAGCACGTCGAGGTGCGGGCCGACGACCGATTCGGAGGTGCTCCAGCCGGGGCGATCGACGTTGGTGGAGTCGCCGCAGAGCAGCAGGACGCCCTCCTCCCCCAGCCGCGCGAGCCGCGCCATGTCCGCCGGGCCGCCGGCGACCGGGGTCTGGTCGAACTTGTAGTCGCCGGTGACGACGATCGTGCCCTCGTCGGTGCCGAGCACCACGGCGCTCGCGTCGGGGATCGAGTGGGTGACGTGCAGCAGCTCGGCGGTGAACGGCCCGAGATCGAGGACCTCGCCGGGGCGGACGTCCTCGCAGCGGACCTCGCGCAGGCGGTGCTCGTCGAGCTTGGAGCGCGCCATCGCCATCGTCAGCGGCCCGCCGAAGACGGGGACGTCCTCCGTGCCGAGCTCGCGCAGGATGAAGGGCAGCGCGCCGAGGTGGTCCTCGTGGCCGTGGGTGACGACGATCCCCTCGATGTCGTCCACCCGCGAGCGCAGGTAGCCGAAGTCGGGCAGCACGAGGTCGATGCCGACCATGTCCTCGCTCGGGAAGCGCAGGCCGACGTCGACGAGCACGATGCGCCCGTCCTGCTCGACCACCGTCATGTTCTTGCCGATCTCGCCCAGCCCGCCGAGCGGCAGGACGCGGACGGGCCCGCTCACGAGGGGACCCCGACGAGGCCGCGGTCGCGGAGCATCGTCCGGACCACCTCCGTCTCGGCCTCGTCGAGGGGCACGTAGGGCAGCCGCGGGCCGCCCACGCGATGGCCGAGCAGCTCCAGCGCGGCCTTGTTGCTCACCGCGGCGGGCGCGATCGAGAGGGCGGAGAACACGGGCGCCAGCCCGGCGTGGACCGCTGCCCGCTGGTCGGGCTCGTCGACCATCCGCCGCATCTCCTCGCCGACGACGTGGCTGGCGGTGAGGATCCCCCCGCGGCCGCCCAGGTCGAGCGTGCGGGCGAGGACCTCGTCGTTGCCCGCGTAGAGCTCGAGGCCGTCGATGAGCGCGAGGTTGTCGTTGTTGGCCTGCTTGACCGCCCACACGTGCTCGAGCCCGGCGAGCTCGGCCAGGAGGTCGTTGGGCATGTCCGAGCCCGTGCGCGAGGGGATGTTGTAGAGGACGATCGGCACGTCGGCGGCGCGGTCGACCTCGGCGAAGTGGGCGAGCACCCCACGGCGGCTCGGGCGGTTGTAGTACGGGTTGACCGACAGCAGCGCGTCGGGGGCCAGGGCGCACGCGCGCTCGGTCAGGGCGGTCGCGTGGCGCGTGTCGTTGGAGCCGACGCCCGCGGTGATCGTCGTGCCCGCCGGCTTCTCGGCGACGGCCAGCTCGATGACGCGCAGGTGCTCCTCGTCATCCAGCGTGGCCGCCTCGCCCGTGGTGCCGCACACGACGAAGCCGTCGGAGCCGTGCGCCGCGAGGTGGTGCATGAGGTCGACGAACGCCTGCTCGTCGACGGCTCCGTCCTGCGCGAAGGGCGTGACGATCGCGGTGAGGACGGCGCCGGGCAGGGGCATCGGCCCCACTATGCCAAGCGTCAGGCCTCGACGACCTCGGCGGGAGCGACGTCGCCGGGCTCGATGGCCGCGGGAGCGCTGAGCGAGGCGAGCAGGCCGGCCAGCGAGGCGACGAGCGAGGGGCCGACGTAGAGGTTGCCGCCGGGGCTGGGCTTGCGATCGTTGGACATGCTGCCTCCTGGAACTCGGGGTGGGCGCCGAAGGTGACGCCTGCGTCACCAACTATGGCCGGTGTCGGGCCCGTGGCGAGGGGGAGCGGTCACACAGCGTGTCGGAGGACGCGCCAGCTGTGCCAGGACCTGCGCGGAGCCGCGTCGGAAGGCGCCGTTCCGGCGGGGGTGGCCCGTACGCTCGTCGTCCGTGCCCGAGTCCCCCGAGATCACGCTCTCCGTGGAGGTCGGCCGCGTCCGCTGGTCGGACCCGGCCGCGGACTTCGCCGTGCTGGATGCGATCAGCGACGCGGGCGACGCGGTGGTGCTCTGCGGGCCGCTCGGCCACGTGGGTCCGGACGAGGCGCTCGACGTGGCCGGCCACTGGAGCACCCACCCCCGCCACGGCCGCCAGCTCGTGGTGGAGCACGTGCGCGTGCGCGCGGCGGTGTCCGAGGCGGCGATCCGCACGCAGCTCGCGCGGACCAAGCACGTCGGCCGCCGCGGCGCCGCGTGGCTGCTGCAGGCCCACGGGACCGAGGTGCTCGATCTGCTCGACGGCGACCCGCGCGGACTGCTCGCCGACGTGCCGGGGATCGGTCCGGCGCGCATCGACGCGGCGGTCCGCTCCTGGGAGGACAACGCGTCCGAGCGGGCGCTGCGCGGCTTCCTCGACGAGCACGGCGTTCCCGCGGCGGCGGCCGCGCGCGTCGCCCGCCACGCCGACGTGGTCGACCTCGACCGCCTGCGCGCGGACCCCTACGGCCTGTGCGAGCTCGACGGGGTGGGCTTCCTCACCGCCGACGCCCTCGCGCGGGCGCTCGGCACCCCGGCCGACGCCCCGGGACGGCTGGAGGCCGGGCTCGTCCACGCGCTGGAGCTCGCCGAGACCGACGGCCACTGCTTCCTCCCCCGCGCCGAGCTCGCCGCGCGGGCCCGCGACCTGCTCGGCGTCGACCCGACCGACCGCCTGGACCAGCTCGCCGCGCGCGGCCTGGTCGTGGTGGACGGCGACCGCGTGTGGGAGGCGGGCCTGCACGCCACCGAGCGGGGCCTCGCGCGCGAGGTGGGCGAGCTGCTGGATGCCCCTCCGG
>CAXUES010000091.1:2828-9594 GCA_964250185.1 uncultured Solirubrobacteraceae bacterium
GCCGACCGCGCTCAGCGCCTCGACGACGTGGGAGCCGAGCGTCCGACGGACGGCTTCGCGCCCTCCGACGCGCAGTGGGCGGTCGTCGAGCAGGTGCTCGGCGGCCGGCTGGCGATCCTCACCGGCGGGCCCGGCACGGGCAAGACGCAGGCCATGCGCACGCTCGTCGACGTGCTGCACGCCGACGGGCGCTCGGTGAAGCTCTGCGCGCCGACGGGCAAGGCGGCCCGGCGGCTGGCCGAGACGACCGGAGCCACCGCCTCGACGGTGCACCGGCTGCTGGAGTGGGTGCCCGGCGAGGGCTTCGTGCGCGGCCCGGGCAACCCGATCGGCGGCGCCGACCTGCTCGTCGTCGACGAGGCCTCCATGCTCGACGTGCGCCTGGCCGGCGCCCTGCTCGACGCGGTGGGCCCGAGCACGCACGTGCTGCTCGTCGGCGACCCGGACCAGCTGCCGCCGGTCGGCCCGGGCCGGGTGCTGGAGGACCTGCTCGAGTCCGGCGCGGTCCCGACCACCCGCCTGACCGAGGTCTTCCGGCAGGCCGCGCGGTCGATGATCGTCCGCGCCGCGCACGCGATGAACGCCGGCGAGGCGCCGCCCGTGGTCCCGCGCGAGGGCGACCAGCACGACTTCTTCCTGATCGGCCGGCGCGACCCCGGGGCGATCTTCGCGGAGGCGTGCGACCTGGTCGCCGACCGGCTGCCCCGCCACTACGGCGTGGCACCCTCGGAGGTGCAGCTGCTGGCGCCCATGCACCGCGGGCCGCTGGGCATCGACGCCTTCAACGAGGCGCTGCGCGGCCGGTTGAACCCGGACGGCGCCCCGATCGGCGGCACGTCGCTGCGGGTGGGCGACCGGGTCATCCAGACGCGCAACGACCACGAGCGCGAGCTCATGAACGGCGAGCTCGGCGTCATCGCGACCCACGACGGCGATCGCGACGAGGTGATCCTCGCCACCGACGACGGCCGGCGGGTGCGCCTGGACGTGCGCGCGCTCGGCACGCTGCGCCTGGCCCACGCCGTCTCGATCCACAAGGCGCAGGGCTCGCAGATGCCCGTCGTCGTGCTGCCGGTGCACCGCTCGCAGGCCGTGATGCTCGCCCGCTCGCTCGTCTACACCGCGGTCACGCGGGCGACGACCGCGGTCGTGGTCGTCGGCGACCCCGACGCCCTGGCGATGGCGCTGTCGCGCACCGACGCGCGCACGCGGCACACCGCGCTGGCGGGGCTGGTCGCCTAGCGGCCCATGCGCCGCAGGCCCAGCCCGGCCAGCGCGCCGAAGCCGAGCAGCAGGCCGGCGAGCGCCGCGAGGCCCGGCCAGGTGTGGGCGAGGCTCGGCTCGATGCCCGACACCGTCGCCTGCCGGGCGAGCTGCAGCACCTGGGTGACCGGGTTGTAGCGGGAGACGTGCCCGAGCCAGCCGTCGAGCAGCACCTGCGGCGTGTAGGCCGTCGACAGGAAGACCATGAGGAAGACGCCCTGCTGCATGAGCGGGCCGGCCTGCTGGGTCCCGGTGGTGACGGCCAGCGCGATGCCCCACAGCGCGGCCACGGCGCAGAAGCCGATCGCCGCGCCGTACAGCGCGACGAGCCCGACGACCCCGCCCGGCAGCTCGGCGCCGAGCAGCAGGCCGACGACGAGCACGACCGTCGCCGGGATGAGCGCCCGGGTGATCGCGCCGAGGATCGGGCCGCAGAGCAGCAGCGCCCGCGGCACCGGGGCGACGCGGAGGCGGTCGAACCAGCCCTGCTCGATGTCGCGGGCGAGGTTCGCGCCCGCCGCCGCGCCCGAGAAGCCCGCGCCCTGCATGACCGACAGCGGCACGATCCACGAGAGGTAGGAGTCCGTCGGGAACCCCGGCAGCGTGGTCAGGCGGTCGAACTGCCCGCTCAGGCCGATGAGGAAGATGACCGGCGCCAACGTGGTGGGCAGCAGGGCGCCGCGCACGCGCAGCACCTCGTTCAGCGAGCGCCGCCACAGGGCGAGCACGATCGGCAGCGCGCGCATCACGCCGTCCTCAGGCGCTCGCGCAGCGCGAGGTCGGAGAGGCCGACGGTCACGACGGCCAGGCCGAGCGCCGCGGCCAGGCCGGTGAGCGGATCGCCGATCGAGGCGTCGTCGGTGAGCAGGCCGCGGACGGCCTCCACGACGTAGGTCAGCGGGTTGAACGCCGCGACGTCCTGCAGCGCGGGCGCGAGCAGCTCGCGCGGCACGAAGGCCGGCGCCGTGAAGAGCAGCACGAAGACGAGCGGGAAGATGCTCTGCATGAGCGACAGCGAGCCCGTGCGCAGCGCGATCGCCGCGGCGAAGCCGCCCAGGCCCACCGCGGTGATGGCCGCGAGCACGACCACGAGCAGGACCGCCCCGACGCCGCCGGGGTAGCGCGCCCCGAAGGGCAGGCAGACGAGCAGGAAGAAGACCGACTGCAGGATCGACAGCCCGAGCGTCCCGGCCAGGCGGCCGAGGACGAGGCTCGTCCGGCGCACCGGGGCGACGAGGAGGCGGTCGAAGAACCCCTGCTCGATGTCGCCCGCCAGCGCGGTCCCGCTCGTCAGGCCGGCGAGCAGCGCGCCCTGGACGAGCGTCCCGGGCAGCACGAAGCCGAGGTAGGAGGAGATGTCCGGGAAGCCGCGCAGCCCCTGCGCGGCGCTCGTGCCGCTGGAGATGACGGCCAGCAGCATGAGCGGCAGCACGAAGGTCGGCATGAGCAGCTGCGCGCGGCGGAACTGCGTGCGCAGCGAGCGCGCACCGAGCGCGAGGACCACGCGCCCCTCGCGCGCTGCGCCGGCGCCCGTCATGCGGGCTGCCCCTCGGCGTCGGCCGCCTCGGAGGCGCCCTCCAGCCGCGAGCCCGTGACCGAGGCGAAGACGTCGTCCAGCGACGGGCTCTCCACCTCGATGCCGCCGATGAGGACATCGCGCTCGTCCAGGGCGCGGATGACGTCGGGGATCGCCGCCTGCCCGCGCGGCGTGCGCAGGCCGATGCGGGTGGGCTCGGCCCCCTCCGGCTCGAGCTCGCCGAGCGGGGCGAGCGCCTCGCGGGCGCGCGCCACCTCGTCGGCGCCGCCGACCTCCACGCGCACGAGCGGGTCGGCGACGCCGGCCTTCAGCGCGGCCGGTGTCCCCTCCGCGACGACGCGGCCCGCGGCGATGATCCCGACGCGGTCGGCGAGCTGCTCGGCCTCCTCGAGGTACTGCGTGGTCAGGAAGACGGTGGTGCCCTCGTCGTTGAGCCCGCGCACCTCGCGCCACAGCGCCGAGCGGCTCGTGGGGTCCAGGCCCGTGGTGGGCTCGTCGAGGAAGAGGACGCGCGGGCGGTGCACGAGGGCGAGCGCGAGGTCCAGGCGCCGGCGCATGCCGCCGGAGTAGCCCCCGACGCGGCGCTCGGCGGCCTCGGTCAGCCCGACGCGACCCAGCAGCTGCTCCGCGCGCCCGCGGCCGTCCTTGCCGCTCAGGCCGTGCAGCGCGCCCTGCATGCGCAGCAGCTCGCGGCCGGTCATGAGCGGGTCGATGGCCGCCTCCTGCAGCGCGACGCCGATCTCGCGCCGGACCGCGTCGGCCTCGCGCACGACGTCGTGGCCGGCGACCCGCGCCGAGCCCGACGTGGGGCGCAGCAGCGTGGTCAGGATCCGCACGAGGGTCGTCTTGCCCGCGCCGTTGGGCCCGAGGAAGCCGTAGATCTCCCCGGTGCGGACCTCGAGGTCGAGCGCGTCGACGGCCCGGATGCCGCCCTTGAACTCGCGCACGAGCTCCTGGACGGAGACGGCGGATGCGGCGGGGGTGGTGCTCATGGTCGTGGCTCTGGCTTCCGGTCGGCGACCACGTGGTCGTCGTCCTTGAGGGCATCGGTGAAGTCGCGCGGCACGCGGGCGCCCTGCCCGGCCCAGCCGGCGGGGTCCTCCCACAACGTGACGACGACGACCTCGCGGCCGTCAGCGCCCGTCGGGCGGCAGACGAAGATGAGCCCGCGGTCGCGGGCGTAGAGCGAGCCGCGGGCGCCCGTGGCGCCCTCGGGCGCCTCGGTGGAGACGAGCTCGCGCGCGAAGGCGCGCGCCACCCGCTCGACGACCTCGAGCTTGACGTCCAGCGCGCCGGTCCGCGAGCCCACGCGCTGGCGGTAGCGCTCCGCGGCGTGGTCGGTCACGGCGACGAGCGGTGCGCTCACAGCGGCTTGCGCAGCCGCAGCGCGGCGGCGCCCCAGTTCGTGCCGTGGAGGTGGGCCCACGCCTCGCGCGGCTCCTCGTGCCAGCCCGCGGCGGCGTACACGTGGCGGGCGTGGGCGTTGCCCTGGTAGACCCACAGCACGGCGTCGGCGTAGCCGAGCTCGCGCAGCGCCTCCTCGGCCGCGCGCAGCAGCCGGCCGCCGACGCCCGCGCCCTGCGCGGCCGGCTCGACGTAGAGCGCGTGGAGCTCGCCCGTCCCGGGCCCGGAGCCGCCGTGCGCCTCGCGGCCCACCGCGGCCATCCCCGCGACGAGGTCCCCCTCGACGTCGACGAGCATCCGGCCGGGCCGCTCGGGCGCCTCGACGTGCGAGCGGTAGCGCGCGACGTTGCGCTCGGCCGCCTCGCGCTCGAGCTCGTCGGGCTCCATGAGCTCGGCGTAGGCGCGCAGCCTGGCGTGGTGCACGAGGGTGACGATGGCCTCGGCGTCCGCCGGCTCAGCCGGCCGGATCACAGCACGTGCTCGAGCCCGACCGTCACGCGGTCGGGCAGGCCGCCGACCCCGCGCACCGCGAGGACGACGCCGGGCATGAACGACTCGCGCGAGAGGGAGTCGTGGCGGATGGTCAGCGTCTCGCCGACGCCGCCCAGGATGACCTCCTGGTGGGCGACGAGGCCGGGGAGGCGCACCGAGTGGATCGGCACGTCGCCCTCCATGAGCGCCGCCGTCCGCGCGGCGGTGCCGCTCGGCGCGTCGAGCTTGCCGTCGTGGTGCAGCTCGACGATCTCCGCGGCGGCCATGTGCTTCGAGGCCTCGGCCGCGAAGCGCATCATCAGCACCGCGCCGATCGCGAAGTTCGGGCAGAAGAGGACCTTGCCGGCGCCCGGGGCGCCGTCCAGGCCGGAGACGTCCCACCCCGACGTGCCGACGACGGCGTGCACGCCGGCCGCGACGCACGTCAGGACGTTGTCCAGCGCGACGTCGGGCCGGGTGAAGTCCACCACGACGTCGAGGTCGTCCAGGACGTCGGCCAGCGCGACGTCGAGCGCCGGGTCGATCCGGGCGACGAGCTCAAGGCCGTCGGCCGCCTCGACGGCCGCGCAGGTCGCCTGGCCCATCCGCCCCGCGGCGCCGGTCACGCCGACGCGGATGGCGCGGCCCGGCGCGCTCGTCACGCCGCGACCGCGAGGCGCTCGACGCCGGCCTCGAAGCCCGCGCGGTCCGAGCCGATGCCGACGACGCACAGCCGCTCCGGGGCGTAGAGCTCGGCGGCGAGCGTGCGGACGTCCTCCGCGGTGACGCCGCCGATGCGCTCCAGCAGCTCGTCCACGCTGAGCAGCGGCATGCCCGCCAGCGTCGTGGACCCCAGCCGGTGCATGCGCGCCGACGTCGACTCCAGCCCGAGGACGATCGCGCCCGCGGTGTGGTCGCGGGCCCGGGAGAGCTCGTCCTCGGTGATGCCGTCCTGCGCCAGGCGCCGCAGCTCGTCGCCGACGATCGCCAGGGCCTCCGGGACGTTGTCCGCGCGGGTGCCCAGGTACAGGCCGACCTCGCCGGCGTCCGCGAAGAGCGCCTGGAAGCTCGAGACGGAGTAGGCGAGGCCGCGCTCCTCGCGCACGGCCTGGAAGAGCCGCGACGACGACGTGCCGCCCAGGATCGTGTCGAGCAGGCGCAGCGCCCAGCGGCGCTCGTCGTCGCGGGCGAGGCCCGGGCCGCCGAGGCAGACGTGGGTCTGCTCCGTCGTGCGGTCCACGAAGGCGACCTTGCGCTCGTAGCCCGACCATGGCAGGTGCGCGCCTCCGCGACCGCCGTCCGGCGCGGTGCGCGCGCCGGCCTCGGCCGCCGCGACGAGCTCCACGAGCCGGTCGTGGTCGATCGATCCCGCCGCGGAGACCACGACGTTGGCCGGGGCGTAGCGCCCCGCCCAGAACTCGCGCAGCCCCGACGCCCGGATGTCGCGCAGGACCTCGGGCCGGCCGAGCGGCGAGCGCCCGAGCGGATGGGTGCCGAACACCGTCTCCCCCAGCACGTCGAGGACCTTGTCCTGGGGCTCGTCCTCGTACATCGCGAGCTCCTCCAGGACGATCTCGCGCTCGTTGTCGAGGTCGTCCTCGCCGAGCTTCGGCCGCCAGACCATGTCGGCCATGACGTCGAAGGCGCGCTCGAGGTGCTCGTCGAGCACCCGCGCGTGCACGGACGTCGACTCCTGGCCCGTGCCCGCGTTGAGCTCGGCGCCCATCGTGTCGAAGAGCTGGTCGATCTCCAGCGAGCCGTAGCCCTCCGTCCCGCGGAACACCATGTGCTCCAGCAGGTGGGAGAGCCCGGCCTCGGGCTCGGCCTCGTGGGCCGAGCCCTGTCCGACCCAGAGCCCGAGCGCCACGGACCGCACGGAGCCCATGTGCTCCGTGACGATCCGGACGCCCGAGTCCAGCTCGGTGGTGCGGTGCGCGGCGCCCGCCGCAGAGGGCTGCGCAGCTGCCGCGCTCTCGCTCATCGGTTCAGGCTCCGACCGTGCGGGCTAGTCGCGCTCGGGATCGCGCGAGCGACGGGGACGGCCCGAGCCGCCGCCGTTGCCCTCGCCGCCACGGCCGCCGCCGCCCTCGC
>CAXUES010000092.1:0-811 GCA_964250185.1 uncultured Solirubrobacteraceae bacterium
TGACGTGGGTCTTGACCGTCGCGTGGCTGACCACGAGCCGGGCGGCGATCTCGGCGTTCGACAGCCCGGCCGCGATGAGCGCGAGCACCTCCGCCTCGCGCGCGGTGAGGTCGGCGTCGTCGGTCCGGGCCGTCGGACGCGGAGCCGCCGCGCTCGTGGCGGCCGCCACCACCTGGGCCTGCACCGCGGCGTCGAGGTAGGTGCCCCCGGCCGCCACGGCGTGGATGGCCGCCTCGATCTCCTCCGCGCTGGCGTCCTTGGTCAGGAAGCCCCGCGCCCCCGCGCGCAGCGCCGGCAGCAGCGTGTCGTCGTCGGCGTGGGTCGTGAGGATGAGCACGGCGACGCCAGGGCACGAGGCCGTGATCTCCGCGGTCGCGGCAACGCCGTCCAGGACCGGCATCTCGAGGTCCATGAGCACGACGTCGGGCGCCAGCGCCTGGGCCTGCGCCACGGCCTCGGCGCCGTCGGCGACCGCGTCGAGCAGCCGCACGCCGTCGAAGGTGCCGGCCAGGAGCACGAGCCCGTCGCGCACCGTGCGCTGGTCGTCGGCGATCAGCAGGCCGATCACGCCGGCACCTCGATGCGCACCCGCCACCCGCTCCCGTCGGGGAGCGGCCCGCCGTCGCAGCGGCCTCCGGCGCGGGCGACGCGCTCGCGCATCGCCTCCAGGCCGTAGCCGCCGCCCCCGCCGATGGGCGGCGACGGGGCGGGACCGTCCGTCCTGGCCCCGGTGTCCGTGACCGTCAGCGTCGTGGCGCCGGAGGCGTGCACGAGCTCGACGACGGCGCGTCCTCCCGGCGCGTGGCGCGCG
>CAXUES010000092.1:821-7967 GCA_964250185.1 uncultured Solirubrobacteraceae bacterium
CGACGTTGGTCAGCGCCTCCTGGGCGCCGCGGTAGATCGCGAGCTCCGCCTCGGGGGTCAGCGGCCGCCGCTCGCCCCGCACGTCGAGCTCGACGTCGAGCTGCAGGTCCTCCTCGAGCCGCGCGACGAGGGCGGGCAGCTCGGCCGACGTCGGCAGGGCGTCGCCGCGGAGCGCTCCCACGGCCTGGCGGGCCTCGGCGAGGCCCTCGCGCACGAGCTGCGCGGCGCGGTCGACGGCCTCCATCGCCGTGGGCGACACCGCCGGGTCGCGGGCCAGCACGCGACGGGCGCCCTGCAGCTGCAGCGCCGCGCCCGAGAGGGAGTGGGCGAGGACGTCGTGCAGCTCGCCCGCGATGCGTCCGCGCTCGGAGTCGGCGGCGGCCTGGGCCTGGGCGTCGCGCGCGTCCTCGAGCTGCGCGTAGAGCACCTCCGTCTCGGCCTGGCCGTCGGACGATGAGCGCATCTGCGTGGCGACCACCGCGAAGAGGCCGAGCAGCAGCACGTCGCTGACGACGTCCCACCCGTCGCCCGCGCCCACCGCGCCGCCGACGACCACGCCCACCGTCAGCAGGACCCCGAAGACCCGGGCGTCGCGGGCGTCGAGCCACTGGAAGGCGGCGAACATCGGTACGCTGGCCGCCACGGCGCCGACGCCGTCGCGCTGCGTCGCGACGAGCGCGACGGAGGCCGCGCCCAGTGCGACGAGCGTCGGCCGCCGCAGGGAGGGGAGCGGGGCGCGCAGGACGACGACGGCGGCCAGGGCGTAGGCGACGAGCGCGGCGAGGACGACGAGCCCGCGCCCGTCGAGGGACGGGCGCGGGTGCGCGGTGGCGGTGACGACGAGGACGATGGCCGTGACCGCCGCGGCGACGGGGCGCAGGCGCGAGCGCCCGGCGGACCCCCGCACGTCGGCGCGCTCCCTGGCGGCGAGGACGCGCGGGCTGCTCACGGGCGCGGCCATGGCGCAGGACCCTACGGCCCTCAGGCCGCGGTGACCGGACGCAGGGCCGCCACCGGCACCTGGTGCATGAGGTGGTGGCCGCGGATGAACTGGACGCCGAACTTGGCGATGACCTGGCCGGCGGCCATGAGGATCAGGGCGGCGGTCCACGCACCGGCTCCGGTGATCTCGTGGACGATGCTGAAGTGGATGACCGCGTCGGCTCCGGAGCCGTTGGCGTACAGGCTGAAGGCCATCCGGGCGCCCATCCCGAGGACCCAGAGCGCGGCGGCCACGATGCCGGTGCGGGCGAGCAGGAGGCTGTCGTCGCCGAGGCGCAGGTGCGTGGCCAGGCCGCTGAGCGTCCCGACGGTGACACCGACCGCGGTCAGCGCGGCGTAGAGCTCGAGGTCGTGCCCGCTGGTCGGCAGGCTCGTCAGGTAGTGGGAGACGGCGAAGGTCAGCAGGCCGATCGGGAGCAGCACGGAGCGCAGGCCGAAGTGGCCCTCGCGCATCGTCTTCAGCACGACGAGGATGAGGCCGATGTCGATGAGGTAGTCGGTGGTGGTCATGGGCATCACCCTCCTCCGCGACGGGGCCCGGCACATCGGCTCCAGGGTTGATCTGCGACCGGTCCCGTCGTCAACCCGGGGGTGGAGCGGGAGGATGTGGCGATGACCGCCACGATCACCGCCTTCGAGCGCTCGCCCGACGGCGGGAAGGGCCTGGCCCGCGACACGCGCGTGCGCTGGGCGCTCGAGGAGGTGGGCCGGCCCTACCAGGTGCGGCTGCTCTCCTTCGCGGCCAAGCAGGAGCCCGACCACCTGCGCCTGCACCCCTTCGGCCTGATCCCCACCTACGAGGAGGATGGCCTCGTCCTCTTCGAGACGGGCGCGATCGTCCTGCACCTCGCCGAGCGCCATCCGGGCCTGCTGCCCGACGACGACGCCGGGCGGGCGCGGGCCATCAGCTGGATCTTCGCCGCGCTCAACACGGTGGAGCCGCCGATCCTCGAGCTGACGACCGCCCGGATCTTCGAACGCGACAGACCATGGGCCGAGGACCGGCTGCCGCTCGTCGAGGGCCGCATCCGCGACCGCCTCGTCCGCCTGTCGGCCCACCTGGGCGACGCCGACTGGCTCGACGGGGCCTTCTCCGCGGGCGACCTGATGATGGTGTCGGTGCTGCTCAGGCTGCGCCCGTCGGGCCTCCTCGATGAGGCCCCGGCGCTCGCCGCGTACGTCGCCCGCGGCGAGGCCCGCCCCGCCTACCAGCGGGCCTTCGCCGCCCAGTGGGCGATCAACGGCGACCCGGGCCAGCAGGCCGGGTAGGCCTCGCGCCCATGCTCACCGCCGAGCCGTTCACCGACGTCATCTGCCACCACGGCGAGGGCCCCGTGTGGGATCCGGAGGCGGGGCTCCTGCGCTGCGTGGACATGGACCGGGGCGCGCTCGTGGACGTCGCCGCGGACGGCACCGCCCTGCGCCGGCCCGTCCCCGGCCCGGTCGCGGCGGCGTGGCGGCCCCGGAGCGCCGGCGGCATGGTCGTGGGCACCGAGCGCGGCTTCGCGCTGCTGGACGCGGCGGGCGCCGTGGAGCGGGAGATCGCGGCGTTCACGTCGGCGGACCTGCGCATGAACGAGGGCAGCTGCGACCCGGACGGCCGCTTCTTCTGCGGCTCCATGGCCTACGACCAGGCGGAGGGCGCCGCGACGCTCTGGCGTCTGGACCCCGACGGCACCGTCCACGCCGTGCTCACGGGCGTGACGGTCTCCAACGGCCTGGGCTGGGAGCCCGGCGGGGCGTTCGCCTACTACGACGACACGCCCACGCAGACGGTGGCCAAGCTCCACTTCGACGACGACGGCTCCCTCGCGGGCCGTGAGCCCTGGGTGCGGATCGCCGAGGAGGACGGCGCTCCCGACGGGCTGACCGTCGACCGCGAGGGCGGCGTCTGGGTCGCGCTCTTCGGCGGCGGCGAGGTGCGCCGCTACGCCCCCGACGGCACGCTGGACGAGCGCGTCCGCGTCCCCGGGGCGTCGCAGACGACGGCGTGCGCGCTCGGGGGACCCGACGGCGACCTGCTGCACATCACGACCTCGCGCGAGGGTCTCGCCGACGACGAGGAGCCCCGCGCGGGGTCGATCTTCGCCGTCCGGGTGGCCGTGGGAGGTGTAGATCCGCTGCCCTTCGCGGGGTAGGGAGGTCGATCTCGCCGCGCAGGTCTTGACATCGCGTCCATGGAAGTGGTTGGGTGGGAGCACAGCCACCGAAAGCGTTTTCGGTGGTAGCCCTCACCATGAGCACGAAGCCCGTCGACATCAAGGAGCTCGCCCGCCTCAGCGGCGTGTCGGTCGGCACCGTCTCGCGGGCGCTGAACGGCTACCCCGACGTCCGGGAGGCCACCCGCGAGCGGGTCATGCGCCTGGCCGAGGAGCTCGACTACGCGCCGGCCGCGGCCGCGCGGCAGCTCAAGACCCGCAAGTCGCACGTCGTCGGCGTCTTCCTCGAGACGGGCGAGGACCGGCCCGACCTGCAGCACCCCTTCTTCCACGAGGTCCTCGTCGGCCTCAAGCGCCACCTCGGCGCGAGCGGCTACGACCTGCTCCTGTTCGCCTCGGAGCGCTCGGGCGGCGGCTACGGCTCGCACTCGATCCTCAAGCGCTGCCGCCATCGCGGCGTCGACGGCGTGGTGCTCATGGGCATCACGGGCGACGGCGCCGCCATGGAGGAGCTCACGCGGTCCGCGCTGCCCTGCATCTCGGTCGACGTGGAGCGCACGGGCCGCCGGACGGCCTGGGTCTCCTCGGACTCCGTGGACGGCATGCGCCTCGCGGTGGAGCACCTCGCCGCCGAGGGCCACACGCGCATCGCCACGATCGCCGGCCCGACGACCACGACCCCGGGCCGCGAGCGCCTCGACGGCTTCCGTCGCGCGATGTCGCACGCGGGGCTCGCGCTCGACGAGGTGCTCGTGGTCCACGGCGACTTCTACTTCGACTCGGGCGTGCGCGCCGCCACGGAGCTCCTGCAGCTCCCGGCGCCCCCGACGGCGATCGTCGCGGCCTCGGACATGATGGCCATGGGCGCGATGCGGGCGGCACGGTCGCTCGGACGCGCGGTGCCCGGCGAGCTCGCGCTCGTGGGCTTCGACGACATCGCCGCCGCGGGCATGGCGGTCCCCGGGCTGACGACGATCCGCCAGGACAAGGCGGGACTGGGGGAGGCGGCCGCGAAGGCCGTGCTCGCCCGGATCGACGGGACGGACCCGCAGGACGACGGGCACGCCGTGACGTTGCCCGTCTCGCTCGTGGTGCGGGGATCGACCGCACCGCCGGCCAGGACGACGTAGGCGACGAACGGGGTCGCGGCACGCCTTCGGGCAGCGTCGTCAGCCTCGCACCAAAAACGGTTTTGTCAACGAGGAGGCGATGGGTCGGATGTACACCAGGTGGCAGGGAGCGATGGCGGCAGCTGCCGTGGCGCTCGCGGTGGGCGCGAGCGCCTGCGGCAGCGGGTCCAGCAGCGGGTCGGGCAGCGGGTCCAGCGGCGGGACGTCCGCGAGCGGGACGGCGGACGCCGGCGGCCCGAAGCGCGGGGCGAAGGTGACGATGTGGATCATGAACAACGGGCCGGAGCCCGTGGCCGACACGGAGCGGATCCTCAAGCCCTTCGAGGACAAGACGGGCGTGGACGTCGACGTCAAGCTCGTCGGCTGGGACGTCCAGCTCGACCGCATCCGCAACGCGGCGATCTCCGGTGAGGGCCCGGACATCACCCAGGCGGGCACGACGCAGGTGCCGTTCTTCGCGGCGCTCGGCGGCTTCGAGGACGTCAGCGGCGACGTCGGCTCCATCGGCGGGAAGGGCGCGTACTCGCCCGGCGTGTGGGGGACGACGCAGGTCGCGGGCCAGAAGGGCACGTGGGCGGTGCCGTGGTTCACCGAGACGCGCGCCATCTACTACCGCAAGGACGCGCTGGAGGAGGCCGGGATCGATCCGGCCACGGCGTTCACCGACTGGGACACGATGCGGGCGACCCTCCAGCGCCTCAAGGAGGTCGGCGAGGTCGGCGGCAAGCCGATCAAGCCCTTCGGCGGGCCGGGCAAGAAGGCCTTCGACCTCGTCCACAACGTCGCGCCGTTCATCTGGGACGCCGGCGGCGACGAGCTCTCCGCCGACGACAGGACGTCGGCGATCGACTCGCCGCAGGCCGTGCAGGGCGTCTCCTACTACGCGGGCCTGGTCAAGGACGGCCTCGCGGACCCGGCGGCGCTGGAGAAGGACGGCCAGGGCGTCGAGGACGCCTTCAAGGGCGGCGACTACGCCACCTTCGTCGGCGGCCCCTGGGTGCTGCAGTCCGTCTCGCGCAAGGACGACGAGGCCTGGGACGCGACGGCGCGCAAGAACATCGGCGTGGCGCCGCTGCCCAAGGGGCCCACCGGCAAGGCGTACTCGTTCGTCGGCGGCTCGAACCTCATGCTCATGAAGACCGCGAAGGACAAGGGCAGCGCCTGGGCGGTCATGCAGTACCTCTCCCAGGACGCGGTGCAGAAGTCCTACGCCGAGCTCATGGGCATGCTCCCCGCGCGCAAGGCCCCGCAGGAGCAGGTGGGCACCTCCAGCCCGGACCGCAAGCAGTTCCTCACGGCGATCCAGGACGGGCGCTCCTACCGGCCCATCCCGCAGTGGGCGCAGGTCGAGACGGCGTACAAGGACTCCCTCGGGGAGATCCTGGACGTCGCCGCGGGGTCGGGCGGGGGAGCCCTGACGCCCCAGCTCGTCCAGGAGAAGCTGAAGGCCGCGGCCAAGGAGGCCGACGGCCTCCTCGCCCAGGGCAGCTGACCGGAGGCCCTGGACGATGTCGACCGCCCACGAGCCCCTGAGCCCCGGGACCGCCGCCGAGCACGCGGCGGCCCCGGGGACCGGCGGCCCCCCCGCGGCGCCGGACGCGCCGCGCCCCGCCGGCGGATCGCGTCCGGCCGGGCCCCCCAGGACCTGGCGGACCAACCGCTTCTGGTGGTGGCTCATCGCCCCCGCGCTGACGCTCATGGTGCTCATCCACCTGGTGCCGACGGGGGTGGGCGTCTACCTCGGCTTCCTGGACCTGGACACCTTCACCCTGCGCGACCCGCTCGGCGCGCCGTGGGTCGGCTTCGACAACTACGCCGCCGTGCTCACGGACTCGAGCTCGCCGCTGCGCGACGGCGTCCTGGAGGCGGGGCGCAACACGCTCGTCTACACGGTGCTCGTCGTGGCCGGCACGGTCGGCGGCGGCCTCGGCGTCGCGCTGCTGCTCGACCGGGAGTTCCCGGGCCGCCGCGCGGTGCGCACGCTCATGCTGCTGCCCTGGGTCATCCCGAGCTTCGTCGTGGCGACGCTGTGGCAGTTCATGTGGCAGCGCGAGGACGGGATCATCAACAAGGTCCTCGTCGACTACACGCACCTGCTCGACAAGGGCCCGAGCTGGCTGCTGGGCGACAACACCATGTGGGCGATCGTCGTCCCCTCCATCTGGCGGGGGCTGCCGCTGCCCATGCTCTTCTTCCTCGCCGGCCTGCAGGCCGTGCCCAGCGAGCTGCACGAGGCGGCCAAGATGGACGGCGCGGGGCCGCTGCGGCGCTTCCGCCACATCACGCTGCCGCTGCTGCGTCCGCTGATCGCCATCCAGCTGCTGTTCGGGACGATCTACGCGGCCTACCAGTTCACGATCCCCTACGTGATGCTCGGCTCGGACCCGGGCCCGCACGCCGACCTGCTGATGACGCTGATCGTCCGCCAGGCCTTCGGCAACAACCTCTTCGGCTACGGGGCGGCCATCTCCACGGTGCTCATGCTCGTCATGGCCGTCTGGGTGCTCGTCTGGTACCGCACCTTCCGCCGCGACCTCGAGGAGCTCGCATGAGCACCATGACCTCCACCTCGGCGCGGACGGCCGAGCTCGCGGAGGCCGGGCGGCGCCGCCGCAGGCGCCGCAGGCTGACCTCGTCGGGGCTGACCACGCTGACCTACGTCGTGCTGCTGGCGATGCTCGCCCCCGTGGCGTGGCTGCTCGTGGGCGCCACGCAGCCGGCCTCCGCGCTGAGCACGGGGCGCTTCGACCTCCTGCACCCGACGCTGAGCGCCTTCTCCCGGATGTGGTCGTCGGTGGACTTCGGGCGCTACTTCGTCAACTCCATCATTGTGACGCTGATGTCGCTGGCGATCC
>CAXUES010000092.1:7977-9577 GCA_964250185.1 uncultured Solirubrobacteraceae bacterium
ACTTCGTCAACTCGCTGATCATCTGCATCTCGGCGGCGACGATCGCGACCCTGCTGGCCGCCTCGGCCGGCTACGCGCTGGCCCGGCACACGAGCCGGGGCACGCGCACCTACGGGGCGATGGTCATCGGCACGCAGCTCATCCCCGGGGTGATGTTCCTGCTGCCCGTCTACCTCGGCTTCGTCTGGCTCAAGCAGAACACCCCGATCGCGCTGTTCGACTCGCGCCTGGGGATGGTCCTGGTCTACACGGCGTTCTTCACGCCGGTGGCGGTGTACTTCATGCGCTCGTTCTTCGTGGCGCTGCCCAGCGACCTGGAGGACGCGGCCCTCATCGACGGCTGCACGCGCTGGGGCGCGTTCTTCCGCGTGGCGCTGCCGAACGCCGCGCCCGGGCTGCTGGCGACGTTCGTCTACGCGTTCCTCTTCGCCTGGGACGAGCTCCTCTTCGCGGCTGCGCTGACGCAGTCCAACGCGGAGACGATCCCGATCGGGATCCGCAACTTCATCGGCAACTACAACAACGCCTACGACCAGCTGATGGCCGCGGGGGTCATCGCGACCCTCCCGGTGATGATCGCGTTCTTCGTGACGCAGCGCTGGCTGGTGCGGGGCCTCACCGCAGGAGCGGTCAAGGGATGACGGAGCAGCTGACGACGCCGGTGGCCTCGGGCCCCGGCTCCTACCCGGCGGGGTTCCGCTTCGGCGTGGCCACCGCCGCCTACCAGGTGGAGGGCGCCACGACCGAGGACGGGCGCGGGCCGTCCATCTGGGATGCGTTCTGCGCGCGGCCCGGGACGATCGCCGACGGCAGCGACGGCTCGGTGGCCTGCGACCACTACCACCGCCTGGAGGAGGACCTCGACCTGATGGCCGGCCTCGGCGTGGAGAGCTACCGCTTCTCCATCGCCTGGTCGCGCGTGCAGCCCACGGGCTCGGGTCGGGTCAACGCAGCCGGCCTGGACTTCTACCGGCGGGTGGCCGAGGGCTGCCTGGAGCGGGGGATCGAGCCCCTGGCGACGCTCTACCACTGGGACCTGCCCCAGGCCCTGCAGGAGGCGGGCGGCTGGGCGGAGCGCGCGACGGCCGAGCGCTTCGCGGAGTACGCGGGGATCGCCGCCGACGCGCTCGGCGACGTCGTCGACGCGTGGATCACCCACAACGAGCCGTGGGTCGTGGCGATCCTCGGCCACGCCGAGGGGCGCAAGGCCCCGGGGGTGCGGGACTGGCCGACGGCGCTGCGCGTCGCCCACCACCTCATGCTCTCCCACGGCCTGGCCATCGACGCGATCCGCGCACGCCGCCGAGACGCGGAGGTCGGCATCACGCTGAACCTCACGCCGGTGCGGCCCGCCACGACCTCGGACGCCGACGTGGCCGCCGCACGCCGCGTCGACGGCTCCATGAACCGCTGGTTCCTGGATCCCGTGCTGCTCGGGCGCTACCCCGAGGACGCGCTGCGCGAGGCCGAGGCCGCCCACGGGCCGCTGGACGTCGTGCGGCCGGGCGACCTGGAGGTGATGTCGCGGCCGCTGGACTTCCTCGGGGTCAACTACTACTTCCCGCTGACCGTCCGCGACGACCCGGACGCCGGCCCGCTG
>CAXUES010000093.1:0-9547 GCA_964250185.1 uncultured Solirubrobacteraceae bacterium
GCCGAGCTCATCTCCGGCGAGCGCTTCGCCATGTTCACCACCGTCGCCCCCGACGGCGCGCTGACGAGCCGGCCGATGGCCCTGCAGGAGACGGAGTTCGACGGCGACCTGTGGTTCTTCGCCCAGCGCGGCACCCACCCCGTCACCCACGTCGAGGCCACGCCGGGGGTCAACGTGACCGTGGGCTCCAACTCGACCTGGGTGTCGCTGGCCGGGACGGCCTCCGTCGTGGTCGACGACGCCAAGAAGCGCGAGCTGTGGAACAAGGGCGTCGAGGCCTGGTTCCCGCAGGGCCCGGACGCCGAGGACGTCGTCCTGCTGCGCGTCGAGGGCGAGTCGGCCGAGTACTGGGACACCCCGGGCGGCGCCGTGGCCAGCGTGCTCTCCTTCGCGAAGGCCAAGGCCACCGGCAAGCCCTACTCCGGCGGGGAGAACGAGAAGGTCGAGCTCTAGCGGGCTCAGCCGCGCGGGCGCCGGCCGGCGAGCGACCCGCGCGCGAGGCGCACGCCGCGGGCGCGGGCGTCGGCGGCACCCGGTCGGCCACGGCCCACGCGGCGGGGGCCGGCCTCGGTCGTGCGGCCCGCTGCGAGGAGCTCGGCGAGCACCACGAGCGTCACGAGCCGGCGGATCGCCGCGGCCGTGGCGTGGTCGGCGCGGGCGCCCAGCGTCCAGGCCAGGAGGAGCGGCGATGGGGCCTGGGCGCTGCCGTCGGGGCGCACGCGGCCGAGCTTAGGTGGCACCGGCCCCCGGGGTCTACCGTCTCGGCCATGAGCACCGAGGGAGACGGCAAGGGCCCCGACGACATCCCGCAGTTCCTCAAGGACCTCGCGGAGGGCGCGCGGCGCATGCGCGAGGCGGCCGAGCCCACGCTGCGGCGCTTCAACGAGGACGTGCAGCGCGTCGTCGACGCCGCCGCCGACGACCTGCAGCGCGCCGTCGACGCCGCCGCCGAGCAGGGCGCGCGCTGGTCCCAGTCGCAGGCGCCGAGCGCTCCGGCCCCGACCGAGGCGCCGCCCGCCGCCCCGACGGCCGGCGACCGCTACGCCGCGCTGCTGCGCCTGCGCGCCTGGTTGGACGAGCACGGCCCGCTCGCCGCGGTGGGCGCCAGCACCATGCGCGCCCAGGGCGACCGCGCGCACGTCGGCAACTGGCTCGACCTCGACGACGACGCCTGGACGAGGACGCTCGCGGCCGTCCGCGCCGACGCCGGCGTCCCCCTGGCCTGGGTCGCCCCGACGCACGTCGTGCGCGCGCTCCTGCACGCCGCCGACGACGAGGCGCGCGACGCCGCCCTCGAGGCGGCCGCGCGCGACCTGTCCTCCGCCGGGCGCAGCGTGCTCACCTCGGTCACCCTGCACCAGCTCGACGACCTGCGCACGACGCTGGAGGAGGCCTGGACGGCCTTCGACGCCGGCCTCCCCCGCCCGGCGATCGCCGCCGCGGGCCCGGCGCTCGGGGAGCTGCTCGCCCACCGCCTCGACGCGAGCTTCGACGACGTGCGCGCGAGCATGGACGCCCAGCGCACCGCCCAGCCCGAGGCGTGGCCCGTCGCCGCGGTGCGCATGCGCGCCGTCTGGGGCGCCGCGGCGACCCAGGCGCGCACCCGGCCCGCCGAGCTCGACGGCCTGGACCTGCGCCGCGCCCCGCTGGGCGTCGAGCAGGAGCCCGTCCGCGCCGCCGACGCGCTGCGGGTGCTCGTGCTCGCCACCGCGGCCGCCCGCGAGCTGCAGTTCACCCTCGCCGAGGAGTGGCGCGCCGCCTCCTAGGGTCCTGGCCGTGGCCTACGACACCGCCGAAGCCCGCCGCGAGATGCTCGTCGAGGTCGCCCGCGCCGCCGACGAGCTCGCCGTGGCGCTCGCCGCCCTCGGAGAGGCCTACGAGGCGCTGGACGAGCCCACCGCCGACCGCCTCGAGGCGGAGCTCTTCGGCCCGGTGCAGAGCGCCTACGGCCGGGTGAAGCGCACGTACTCCGGCTTCGCCGAGCGCGTCGGCGAGCCCGACCGGACCTTCGCGCCGGCCACGCCCGGGCATCCCTCCCAGGGCGTCCCGGGCTTCCTGCAGGCCGCGCTGGACGCCGTCTCGCACGCCGACCTGGACCTCTCCGAGCTCCAGGACTCCCTACGGCCGGCCGAGATCGGCGACCGCGAGCTGCGCACGGGCCTCAGCGAGGTCCGCCAGCTCCTCGGCGCGGTGCCCGACCGCGCCCGCGAGCTGCAGCGCACGCTCGGGCGGTGAGCGTGCAGCCGTCCCCCGCGCGGTCGGACATCGCCCACCGCGACGACGTCGAGCGCCTCGTCCGCGCCTTCTACGCCCGGGCGCTCACCGACCCGCTCATCGGCTGGCTCTTCACCGACGTCGCCGGACTCGACCTCGAGGCGCACGTCCCGCGCATCACCTCGTTCTGGGCGACGATGCTCCTCGGAGAGCGCTCCTACGGCGGCGGCGCCTTCGCGCCGCACGCGCGGCTGCACGCCAGGGCGCGACTGCACGAGGGGCACTTCGAGCGCTGGCTGACGCTCTGGTCGGCCTCGGTGGACGAGCGCTTCGCCGGCCCGCGCGCGGAGGAGGCCAAGGCCCACGCCACGCGCGTCGCCCGCGCGTTCCTGGGCCGCCTGGCCGCCTACGACCCGGAGCCGCCCGCAGCGGACGGGCTCCTGGCCGTCACGCGGCACGGTCCAGGCTGAGGACCGTCAAGACGGTGCGATGATGGGGACATGGGCCCCATCACGTTCACCGAGCTCGAGACGGCGATCCGCGCGGCCTGGTCGGATGAGACCTGCGACGTGGCCGACCTCGTCGACCGCTCCCCGGACAACCCCGCCAGGGGCCAGTGCGGCAACACGTCGCTGCTCATCCAGGACCTGCTCGGCGGGGAGCTGCTCGAGGCCCACGTCCTCTACCCCAACGGCTCCCACCAGGGCTTCCACTACTGGAACCGCCTGCCGGGCGGCGTGGACATCGACCTGACCGCGGAGCAGTTCATCGAGGGCGAGGTCGTCCAGCCCCCCGTGGTCGTCGCGCGCGCCGTCCCCGGGCCCCCGCTGCGCTCGCCGGAGCGCTACGAGCTGCTGCGCTCGCGCGTGCTGGAGGCGCTCGGCATGGCCGACGCCTCCGCCGTCCCGGTCGCCTGACCACGGGGCGGCGCGCGTGGACGTCCTCTCCATCCAGTCCCACGTCGCCTACGGGCACGTCGGCAACGACGCCGCCGTCTTCCCGATGCAGCGCCTGGGCGTGGAGGTCTGGCCGATCCACACGGTGCAGTTCTCCAACCACACGGGCTACGGGGACTGGACGGGCCGCGTGGTGGACGGGCCGGCCATCGAGGAGCTCCTGGACGGCATCGACCGGCGCGGCGTCCTCGGCCGCTGCGACGGGGTGCTTTCGGGCTACATGGGCTCCGCGGACATCGGGACCGCGGTCGTCGGCGCGGTCGCGCGCGTGCGCGCGGCCAACCCCGCCGCGCGCTACTGCTGCGACCCGGTCATCGGTGACGTCGGCCGGGGGATCTTCGTGCGCCCCGGGATCCCCGAGTTCATGCGCGACGTCGCGGTGCCCGCCGCCGACGTCGTCACCCCGAACCACTTCGAGCTCGACCACCTCGCCGGGACCACCACGCGGACCCTCGCCGAGGTCCGGGGCGCGGTGGCCGCGGTCCAGGCGCTGGGCCCGTCGGTCGTGCTGGTCACGAGCGTGCTCACCGACGACACGCCCGCCGATGCCGTCGACCTGCTCGCCGCCGAGGGGGGCTCCTGCCACCGCGTGCGGGTCCCCCGGCTGGAGCTGGAGGTCAACGGCGCCGGCGACGCGATCGCCGCGCTCTTCTTCGTCCACCACCTGCGCACGGGCTCGGCCGCCGCGGCGCTGGAGGCCGCGGCGGCGTCGGTCCACGGGGTGCTGCGCCGGACCGCCGCGGAGGGCTCGCGCGAGATCCTCCTGGTCGCCGCCCAGGACGAGCTCGTGGCCCCGACGATGCGCCTGGAGGCCGAGGAGGTCTGACGGCGCCGCGGCGCAGGTGTGCGTGCAGGACGACGTAACGGCGTGCATCCGGACCCCGGGACGGACAGCATGGCCGGATGCGCCTGTCCCTCGCCCTCCCCGCTGCCGTGCTCGGCCTGCTCGCCGCGGCGCCCGCGGCCCTCGCCGCGTTCCCCCACACCGTCGTCCCCGGGGAGTCGCTGAGCTCCGTCGCGGCCGCCAACGGGATGAGCGTCGCCACGATCGCGGCGGCCACCGGCATCAGCCCCGAGACCCGCATCGAGGCGGGGAGCGTCGTGCAGATCCCGCCCGCGGGCGTGGGTCCCGCCGCGGCGCCCGCGACGGCCTCCGCCCCGGCGAGCACGGGCTCGGGCTACACGATCGCCCCGGGCGACACCCTCTCGGGGGTCGCCGCGCGCAACGGCCTGTCGCTCTCCTCGCTGGCCGCCGCCAACGGCCTGAGCACCACGAGCATCCTGATCGCGGGCGAGCACCTGACGATCTCGGGCAGCGCCCCCGCCGCCGCGGCGCCCGCCGCTCCGGCCGCGACGACCACCGCGAGCGCTCCCGCCGCGGCGCCCTCGGGCTCGTCGGGCTCGGTGACCAGCAGCGACATCGCCGCGGTCGCCTCGCGCAACGGCGTCCCGACCGACCTGGCGAGCGCCATCGGGTGGCAGGAGAGCGGCTTCAACAACGGCGCGGTGTCCAACGTCGGCGCCCGCGGCGTCATGCAGGTCATGCCCTCGACCTTCGACTGGGTGCAGCACAACCTCGCCCGCCGCACGCTCAACTCCTCGGTGCCCGAGGACAACGTCGGCGCCGGGGTCCTCTACCTCGGGCACCTCCTGCAGCAGACGGGCGGCGACGCCGACACCGCGATCGCCGGCTACTACCAGGGCCTGGACTCCGTGCGGCGGATCGGGATGTACGACGACACCCGCCGCTACGTCGCGTCGGTCAACGCGCTCCGCGGCCGCTACGGCGGCTGAGGCACCGGACCGGTCATCGAGCGGTCCGGTCTGTCAGAACGACCGTCGGTCGGAGGTCGCTCCAACCGCCGGTCCGTGTTGAGCGAGTGAGGGCCTCCATAGCTTCCCGGCCTCGCCGGCCGCAGTCCCCGTGGCCGTGCCGATCCACCCCGGAGGAGCAGCATGAGCACCACCCTGGACCACGCGTCCGAGCCCGAGCACGCCGACGGCGCGGGCCCCGCCCCGGACCACCTGACCCGGCGGTCCTTCGTCGCGCGCACCGCGACCGTCGCGGCCGTGGCAGGCACGATCGGCGCCGGCGCGGCGGCGAGCAGCGCGGTCGCCGCCCCGAAGGCGCCCCGCGCGTCGCTGCGCTCGGCCAGTGGCCCCTCGGCGCTGCCCAGCGTCGCCTCGGCGAAGGCCGGCGACCGCGAGCTCGTCGACCACGAGGTCGTCGAGCTCGCCGCGCTCCTGCAGGCCGGCGAGATCTCCTCGGTCGAGCTAACCCAGGCCTACATCGACCGCATCAAGGCCTACAACGGCGCCTTCGAGAACTACGCCGAGTACGGCAACGGCGCCGCGGGCTACAACGCCTTCGTCCGCATCGACGAGGCCGGCGCCCTGGCCTCGGCGCGCGTCGCCGACCAGCGGCTGTCGGCCGCCCGCGCGGGTGGCGCGGCCGCCCCGTTCCTGTGCGGCATCCCCATGGGGTTCAAGGACTCGATCGGGACGGGCGGCTTCAAGCAGCAGAACGGCACCACGGCCTTCGCGGGCAACGTGGCCATCGAGGACTCCACCCCGGTCGGCCGGCTGCGCTCGCAGGGCGTCGTGGCCATCGGGATCACGATCGCCTCGGCGTTCTCCGGCTCGATCTCCGGCACCTTCACGGGCAACGCCTGGGATCTGAACTATGCGCCGGGGGGCTCGAGCCAGGGCTCCGGCTGCGCGCCGATCGCGCGCCTGGCCGCGGCCTGCCTCGGCGAGGAGACGGGCGGCTCGATCATCTTCCCGGCGGCCTCCAACGGCGCCTCGGCGATCAAGCCGTCGCTCGGCCTGGGCTCCACCAGCGGCGTCATGCCGCTCTCGCCGAGCTACGACGTCGTCGGGCCGATCGCCCGCTCGGGCCGCGACGCGGCGCTGATCATGAGCACCATCGCGGGGCCGGATCCGCTCGGCGACCCGAACACGCTGTTCGCGCCCATCCCGTTCCCGACGATCCCGCTGGTGCCGCGCCTGGGCGCCAAGCCGCTGGCCGGGCTGACCTTCGGGGTCAACAAGACGGATTGGCTGACCACGTCGGAGGGCGGGACCGCCACGGCGCAGACCCGCCAGGGCGTCGATCCGCAGTCGCTCTACGACGCCCCGCACGCCGCGGCCTTCGACCGGGTCATCGGGGAGCTGCGCGCCCTGGGCGCCGAGGTCAAGGACTTCAACGGCGCGGACTTCCTCGTCTACTCCGAGACCGAGAACCCGTTCTACAACAACCCCGACGTCCTGCAGGTGGTCGACGGCTCGCCCATCTCGCCGAGCGCCGCGGTGATCAACCCCAACCGCTACGACATCCGCTACAGCGACGCCGTCAAGGACTTCGCGGCCGACAAGCCCGACGACCAGCGCACCGCGCTGCTGGGCTCCTACGGGCGCCGGGCGGGTGGGGCGTCCGCCACGAGCGGGGTGCCCCTGACCTTCGAGGCCGCCACGGCGCTCAACGGCGGCGTCACCGCGGCCACGCGCGCGGAGGGCGAGCGCCGCCGCCGCCAGTGGGCGGCGAACTACAAGCAGAAGATGGTCGACGCGGGCGTGGACATCATGCTCGTCATGAGCCTGGGTGGGAAGCCGGCGCGCCGCCTGCCCGTCGCGGGCAACTACCCCGTGCGCCGCAACAACCAGCTCGCCAACTCGCTGAGCTTCCCGATGGTGTCCTTCCCGGTCGGCTACGACCCCGAGGGCCTGCCCATGAACGTCGAGCTCAAGGGCCCGCGCTTCTCAGAGCCCGCCCTCACGCAGGTGATGGTCGACTACCAGGCGCGCTTCCCGGACTACAACGCGGCGCGCCCGGCCAACCCGACGCTCTCCCGCAGCCGCGCGGCGGAGCCGAGCGCCGCGGCGATCAAGGCCGCGCGGGACCTCGCCGCCGACCCGATGCTGTCCACCGACCCGCTGATCCACGAGGCCTAGGGCGATGGCCAAGCTCACCGTCGGCTGGGAGCGCGCGGAGGACGCCGCGTACCTGCCCACCGACTCGTCGATCGTGACCGTCCCGTCCAAGCTCACGGTCGACTGGAAGCCGATGCTCAACACGTCGGTGCTGGACTGGGATCCGGCCGACCTGTCGATCACCCCGGGCGCCGGGGCGGAGGTGGCCCCGGCCCCGCCGGCCGAGGAGACGACGCCCACGGCCGCAGCCGCGCCCGCCGTCACCGTGACGGCACCGGGCGCCCCCGCGGCTCCCGGCGCCCCGCTGCCCCCCGACATCCGCGTCACGGTCCGGCGCACAGCGGGCCTGCTGCGCAAGGACGGCCTCGCGTTCGAGGTGCTGGCGCCCGCCGACGCGTCGATCCGCGCGGTGCTCACCGCCCCGGTGGAGCGCATGACCTCGCGCGGGAAGCGCCAGACCGTGCGGCGCAAGCTGACCAAGACGCGCACCGCGACGGTGTTCTCCAAGGTCCGCAGGCGCTTCACGCTGAAGATCTCCGCCCAGGGGATCCGCGCCGTCCGCGAGTACGACCGCATCGAGGCCACGCTCGAGGTCCAGGTGACCTACCGCGGCCACAAGCCGATGCTGCTGCGCCGCCGGGTGGTCGTCGCGCGCAAGGGCGCCTAGGCCCGGGCGGTCCGCGCGACGAGCGTCCCGGCGACCACGGCGTCCTCCCAGGCCATCCCCACGCTGACGAACAGGCGTGGGGCGCCGCGGGGGACGCGGGCCGTGCCGGCCACGACGCCGGCCAGCGTGCGCAGCTCGCCCTCGCGCAGGCGGCCCGCCGCGAGCGGCAGCAGCACGTCGCCCGCCTCGCGCAGCGCCGCGCCCCGCGCCTCCACGACCACGGTGGCGCGGGCGGCGAGCGCGTCGTCGGTTTCCCGTGCCCCCGGGTCGTGGGCGCCCATGGCGATCACCAGCGCGTCGTCGGCCACCAGGGCGCCGTCGAAGAGCGGGTGGCGGGCGGTCGTCGCGCAGACGACCACGTCGGCGGCGCGGACCAGCGCCTCGAAGCCCGGACCGCGGTCGCGGCCGAGCACGTCGGCGTGGTCGAGCTCCGGCAGCACGGCCCGCAGCGCGGCGACGTGCGCGTCGGCCTGCGGTCCGCGGCCCAGGACGAGCAGGCGCCGGGCGCCGGCGGGCGCGAGGTGCCGCGCGGCCAGCGCGGAGACCGCGGGCGTGCGCAGGAGCGTCAGCGCGGCGCCGTCCACGAGCGCGGTCGGCGCGAGCGTCGCGGGGTCGAAGACGACGCAGGTGCCCTGCACGCGCGGGTCCCCGCCGACCGTGACGAGCTTGCAGGCGAGGTGGCCGGCCGCGGCGGAGGGCATGACGAGCAGCTCCCCCGCTCCCGCCGCCACGCTCGTGCGCGGCGGGTCGCCCTCCGGGTCGAAGCCGGCGCGCAGCGCCGCCTCGAGGGCGTCGACGGCGTCCACGACGCGCAGGCCGTCGGCCACCGCGCGGGCGTCGAGGGTGCGCATGGCGCTCATCGCAGCACGAAGCCGAGGCCCAGGGCGTCGTCGGGCTCCAGGACGAAGCGGTGCTCCCCGGTGCGGTGGGCGCTGCCCTCGACCTCGGTGAGGACGCCGTCGGCGTCGTGGCCGATGACCCGCGCGGTGAACGTCGTGCCGATGATCGACTCGTGGCGCAGCTCGGCGCCCTCGAGGAGCTCCCCGGCGTCGTGGAGCAGCGCGCAGCGCGCCGAGGTCCCCGAGCCGCAGGGGGAGCGGTCGACCTCGCCGTCGGCGAAGATCGTGACGTTGCGCTGGTGGCCCGGGCCGACCTGCTCCCACAGCGTCGTGCCGTAGAGGCCGGAGAGGCGCGGGTCGCTCGGGTGCTCGAGCACCGGCGAGCCGTGGAGCTCGGCCTTGACCGCGCGGCCCGCGGCGATGAGCTCGCCGAGCTGCTCGGGGACGACGCGCAGGCCGAGGTCGGCGGCGCGCACCGAGGCGTAGGTGGCGCCGCCGAAGGCGACGTCGGCGGTGGTGCCCAGCACCGGCACGCCACGCGCGAGCACGCGCGAGGCGACGTTGCGGAAGGCCACCGAGGTCGTGCGGCCACCCGACCGGCGCACCCGCGCGACGACCCGCCCGGAGGGCACGTCGATCACGACGTCGAGCTCGCCGTCGTCGGGCGCGGGGATCCGGCCGGAGTCCACGGCCCAGGCGCCCAGCGCGATCGTGCCGTGGCCGCAGGCGGTCGAATAGCCGTCCTTGTGCCAGAAGAGCACGCCGAGGTGCGCGTCCTCGTCGTCGGGCGCGACGACGAAGCCGCCGTACATGTCGGCGTGGCCGCGGGGCTCGTTGACCAGCAGCTCGCGCACGCGGTCGATGGCCGGATCGGCCCGGGCGTGCTCGCGGCGCTCCGGCACCGTGCTCCCGGGGATGTCGGGGACGCCCGCGGTGACGAT
>CAXUES010000094.1:0-4037 GCA_964250185.1 uncultured Solirubrobacteraceae bacterium
CCTCAAGGACCGCGGCGACCCGGCGCAGGTCCTCGTCGCCGGCTCGGAAGGACGCGCTGCGGTTGCGCTCGTGCAGCTCGGACAGCCGCACGGCGACGACGGCGAACGGCGCCCCGCCGGAGGCCGCGCGGGCCGCGTGCATCGCGGCGGCCTCGTGCAGGTGGCGGTGCGAGCGCAGCAGCGTGACCGGGTCGGTGGCGTCCAGCGCCGCGATGTCGAGCGAGCCGTGGTCGGCGTCCCGGGGGGAGCCCGCCTCCAGCGCGAGGCGCAGGGCGTCGTCGTCGGCGGGCTCGGCGGCGGCAGGCGCGGCGTCCTGGTCGGCCAGCGCGGCGAGGAACGCGGCGACGACCTGCGGGTCGAAGTGGCTGCCCGCGCAGCGCTCGAGCTCGGCACGGGCCACCGCCGGAGCGAGCCCGTCGCGGTAGGGGCGGTCGGCGACCATCGCGGAGTACGCGTCGGCGACGCCGACGATCCGGGCCTCCAGCGGGATGTCCTCGCCGGCGAGGCCCGACGGGTAGCCCGTGCCGTCGAAGCGCTCGTGGTGGTGGCCGATGGCCGGACCGACCACGCGCAGGGCGGGGACGTGCTCCACGAGGCGCCGGCCCACGTCGGGGTGGCGTTCCACCAGCGCGCGCTCGCGGTCGTCGAGCGGGCCCGGCTTGCCCAGGATGACCTCGGGGACCGCGAGCTTGCCCACGTCGTGCAGCAGCGAGCCGATCAGGAGCGCCTCACGCCGGTCGTCGGGCACCCCGAGGCGCGAGGCGACCGCCGCGACGAGCCGGGCGACCTCGTCGCCGTGGCCGCGCAGGGGCGCGTCGCGTGCCTCGATGGCGGCGGCCAGCACGCGGACGGTGGCCAGCAGCGCCGAGCGCAGCTCCCCGCGCAGGCGGCCGTTGTCCAGCACGGCTCCCGCGTGGTCGCCCAGGGCGAGCAGGACGTCGTCGTCGAGCTCCTCGAAGCCGCCCTCGCGGTTGGCGCAGACGAGGATGCCGTGCAGCTCGTCGGCCAGCACGACGGGCAGCGCCACGAGCGAGGTGAGCTCGTGGTCGGCCGCGGTGACCCCGTCGTCGCCCTCGCCCAGGTGGGAGCCGGGATCGTCGTCGCGCAGCGTCTCGTCCGTGCGCAGCGAGGCGCGGGCCAGGCGCTGGACCACGGCCGAGCCCTCGGGGTCGGCTTCGAACCCCCGCGAGCACACCAGGTCGAGCAGGCCGTCGCCGTCGGCGTCGTGGCGCTCGAGCAGCAGGCCCTTCTCCGCCCCCAGCAGCTCCATGGCCAGCTGCAGCACGAGCTCCTGAGGGGAGCCCTCCCCGAGGGCGCCGGCGCGGCGGTGCAGGGAGGCGACCTGGGAGCGCAGCTCGCGGGCCCACTCGCGCTCCATCCGGGCGCCGCGCTCGGCCCGGGCGCGTGCGCCACGCTCGGTCAACGCACGCTCCTCGGCCCGGCGGGCGCGCTCGGCGGCCTCCTCCAGACGGGCCTCCGCCTCGATGCGCTTGGCCTCGACGACCTCGAGCTCCTTCTGGCGGGCGTCGCGCTCGGCACGGACCCGGCGCGCGGCGATCAGCGCGCCGGCGGCGAGCAGCACGAGGACGACGAGCGAAGGCACGAGCATCGAGCGAGTCCTACCTCATCGGCGTCCCGACCAACCGGGACGTGGACGATCGGTCAGGCGGGCACGCTGAGCGCCTCGCCGTCCAGCGCGTTGACCGCGCGCTCCAGCGAGGTGCGCAGGCAGGTGAAGCTCGGGGTGTCGCGCGCGGTGTAGGCCGAGGCCTCCGTGGTGCGCAGGCGCTGCACCAGGTCCAGGAACGCCCCGGCGTCGTCGGTGTCGAAGGCGACGACGAACTCCTGGTCGTCCAGGCCGAAGGAGTACGTCGTGTGGTTGTCCACCGTGGGGTACTCGCGGCCGATGGTGATGTGGCCCTGCATGATCCGCCAGCGCTCGGTGGCCTCCAGCGCGTACCACTCGCGGTTCTTGACGAAGGGGTAGACGAAGAGGTACTTGCCCTTGAAGCGGCGCGGGTCGTTGCGCACGTCGTCGGAGTACTCCGAGCTCTTGCGCATCCCGAGCATCGAGTAGGGCGTCGAGCACCACTTGGCCAGGCCGGACTGGGCCAGCACGACGTGGAACTCGTGGATGCGGTCCAGGTTCTCCGTCTCGGTGACCAGCATCAGGTCGCAGTCGCCGCGGGTGCCGACGAGCGAGAAGCTCTGCAGGAGGTGGTCCTCGCCGAAGTCCTCGCACGCGGCGAGGAACTCGCGCTTGTCCTCGGCGCGCTGCTCCGCGGGCAGCCGGCGCCAGGCCGGATCGACCTTGAGGAACGTGTACTTGACGAAGAACCGGCGCTGGACGGGCTCGGTGTCGGCCATGGGCCCAGGGTAGGCCCGGGGTGGGTGCACGGACGCGCCCTACTCGGCGCGGAGCTCCTCCACCGCCGACTGCGAGCGGCGCAGCAGCTCCCCGTTGGGACCCGTCTCGTAGGCGCCCATGCGCTCCAGTGGCGGCGAGTAGGCGTGTATGGTCACGGCGGGCTCGGCCCCCGCGTGGACGACGCGGTGGATGACCGACGGCTCGACGACGAGCATGTCGCCGGAGTGGAAGGCGCGCTCGATGGGCTCCGAGCCGAGCGTCAGGCGCAGCTCGCGGACGCCGCCCTGGGCCACGGTGATCGCGGCCTGCGCCTCGTCGTGGTCGTGGAAGCCGGTGTCGTGGCCGGGCATCCAGCAGATGAGCCACACCTCGAGGGCCTCGTCGCGGTGCAGCAGCTGGAAGACGCGCTCGCGCTCGTCGTGGCGGACGAGGTGCTCCCAGGCCTCCGGGCGGGCCGCGAGGTCGCGGACCACGTCCTGCAGGTCGTCGGGGGAGAGGAGGGCGGGGCTGCTCATGCGTTGGCCTTCGTGGTCGGCGTGGTCGGGTGGCCGGCCGGGGGCCCGAACGGGCTCCACAGGCGGCCGAGGAGGCGGGCGGGGTTCTCGCGGCGCATCGCGGCGGCGACGTCGGCGCCGAGGGGCGTGTCGTCGGCGCCGGGCGGGGCGACGACGGGCGCGTCGCTGCCGTGGACGAGCTGGGCCGAGCCGACGGCGCAGGCCATCGCGCGCAGGCCACGCTCGCCGTAGGAGGACGAGTCGTAGAAGGTCAGCGGGTCGGGCTCGGCCTCCGCCGGGCCGCCGCGCAGCGCGGTGCGCTCCGCGTGCACCGGGGCGAGGCCGCCGAGGGCGGCGAAGAGCACGGCCAGGCGCGGGTGGGCCGGACGGGCCCAGGCGGCCACCGCGTGCCAGGCGGCGTGCAGCTCGGCCACGTAGCGGACGCTGGGCGCCCACCACGCCGCGGCGGGCGCCGGGACGGCCGTGCCGGGCGCAGGGCCGGGGTGCACGAAGACCGGGGAGAGGCGGGCGGCGAGCAGCGCGAGGAGCGGCCCGAGGCGCTCGACGTCGGCCGGGCCCTGCAGCGCGCCCGCGCCGACGACCACGCCGACGGCGCCCGCGTCCAGGGAGGCGGCGGCGCGTGCGGCGATCTACTCGGGCGCGGCGTCCAGCGCGACGGGCGCCCAGGTCTCCAGGCCCGGAGGGAGGGTGCGGGCCGCGGCGTCCCAGGCGTCGAGCACCGGCTCGGCCTCGGCGGCCGGCAGCGCCTCCACGCCGACGGGCGAGGAGAGGGCGAGCAGCACCTGGTCGAACCCGGCGGCGCGGGCCTGCGCGCCGCGGACGACGGGGTCGTGGTCGGCCGGGTCGACGTCGAAGGCCGGCTCGCCGGGCAGCTCGATCCGCCAGCTGCCCTGCTCCCAGCGGGCCCGGGGAGCCACGTCGCGGAGGCTCAGCGCGCGCAGCACCTCCTCGGGCCACAGGTGCTGGTGGACATCGACGGTCAGCATCTCCATCAAAGTACATCAACTCTGTGGGGATTGACGGGAATTCGTACCCAATGGGTGCGGAGCGGCCCCGAAGTCGCACCCAATGGGTGCGTGCGGGTCAGCGTGCGAGCGCCGCGACGACCCGGTCGAGGTCGTCCGAGCGTGCCGCGACGAGCGCCGCCGCCTGCT
>CAXUES010000094.1:4047-9536 GCA_964250185.1 uncultured Solirubrobacteraceae bacterium
CTCGGCGAGCAGCTCCAGGTTGCGCGTGCTCGCGTCGTCCAGCGCGTCGGAGGCGCGGTCCAGCTCGACGTCGAAGCGGTCGTAGCCGCCCGGACCGAGCAGCTCGCGCAGCTGGTAGTCCACCGCGTCGGTCACCCCGTCGAAGACGACGTCGATGATCGGCCGCGCCCACCCGACGAGCCCCCAGTCCGCCGCCTTGGCGCGGGGGATCGGGCGGGTCTGGCGCCCGCAGCCCAGCGACACGACGCGCACCTCGCCCGCGCCGAGGCGCGCGGCCTCGGCGTAGGCGCACATGGCCGGGTCGTTGGCCACCACGCCGCCGTCGATGAGCGGGCGGTCGTCGACCACGGCGGGCTCGAAGTACGTCGGCGCCGCGCTCGTCGCGCGGGCGGCGGCGGCCATCGGCGCGTCGAGGTCCGGCCGCCAGGACTTGAAGAAGCGGGGCGCGCGGGCCTCGAGGTCGTAGGCCGGCAGGAGCAGGCGCGTCGTCGCCTCGGACATGCGCGTCGCGCCGAGGTAGCGCTCCAGCACCTCCTCCAGCGGGGCCGCCGGGTGGCGCTCGTCCAGGAGCCCCTCGGCCGAGGCGATCCGCCGCCCGAGCGAGCGGCGGAAGATGACCGGGCCCTCCGTCCGGTAGAGCCCGACGAGCTCCGCGGCGGGCCGCGGGGAGGGCCGGCAGAGCGCGCAGGCGAGGATCCCGCCCGTCGACGTGCCCGCCACGAGGTCGAAGACCTCGGCGATCCGGCGGCCGCTGCGCGCCTCGAGCTCGGCGAGGACGAGCGCCGGGATGATCCCCCGGATCCCGCCGCCGTCGATGCTCAGGACCCGCACACGGGCGAGCCTACGGGGCGGCCACCTCCGCGATCTCCTCCGAGCTCTCGTCCAGGCCCTCCGCGAAGTCCTCCGGCGGGATGACCTGGTTGCGCGGGTCGCGCTCCGTGCCCGCGATGACCTCGTCGCGCACGGCCTTGTCGCCCTTGGGGATGAACCCGCTCTTCATGCCGAAGTACACGGCCTGCGGGTGGTGGGCGATGATCGCCACCGTCGACTGCTCGGGCTCCACGGCGAAGCCGCCGGACAGGCGCAGGCCGATGGTCTCCGCGTTGAGCAGGCGGAAGAGCTTCTCGTGCTCGGACTGGTCCGGGCAGGCGGGGTAGCCCCAGGACCAGCGGCGGCCCTGGCCGTCCTCCAGGCCGAGGTCGGCGCGCACGCGGGCGTGCGACCACTCGGCCAGCCCCTCGGCGGTCTGCACGCCGAGGCCGTGGGTGTAGAGCTGCTCGGCGAACTCGTCGTCCTGCTCGAGGCGGGCCATGAGCTCGGTGACCTCGTCGCCGGCGGTGACCGCCTGCAGGGCCACGACGTCGCGCTCGCCCGCGTCGTTGAGCGGCTTGTAGAAGTCGGTGATGCAGATGCGGTCGTGCTTGGGCTGGCGCGGGAACGTGAAGCGCTCGATCTCCGTGGCGTGGTCCTCGGGATCGAAGATCACCAGGTCGTTGCCGTCGGCGTTGCACGGGAAGTAGCCGAGCTTGGCCTTCGGGCGCAGGTAGTCCTGGTCGCGCCACATGCGCTGCAGGCGGGGGAGGAAGCCCTCCTCCTCGTCGGTGCCCTCCACGAGCTGGCGCCAGGCCTCGCCCTTCACGCCGCGCCCGCCCCAGTGGAGCTTGAAGAGCACGTGGGTGTCGAGGTGCGGGTAGACCTCGTCGAGGTCGACCTCGAGCTCGCGCACGCCCCACCACGGCGGGGTGGGCACGGGGACGTCGGTCCGCGCGGAGGAGCGCGCCGAGGAGTCCGTCGTGTCGCCGAGCTCCGGCTCGGGGCCCTTGTCGCGCAGCGCGAAGGCGCGCTCGACGACGTCGGCGACGAGCTTGTCCTTGCCGACCTCCTCGTCGATGAGCTGGTCCATCTTGCCCAGGCCCTCGAAGGCGTCCTTGCAGTAGAAGACGCCGCCGGAGTAGGTCTCCTCGGTGTCCTTGCCGCCCGGGAAGAGCGCGCGCAGGCCGAAGTCGCGGTTGATCGCCGCGCCGCCGATGAGCACCGGGAAGTCGAGCTCCTGGCGGTGCAGCTCCTGGATGACCGCAGGCATCTGCTTGGACGTCGAGACGAGCAGCGCGCTGAGGCCGATCGCCGTGGCGTCGTGCTCCTTGGCCGCGTCGACGATGGTCTGGACCGGCACCTGCTTGCCGAGGTCGATGACCGTGTAGCCGTTGTTGGAGAGGATCGTGTTGACCAGCGACTTGCCGATGTCGTGCACGTCGCCGAAGACCGTGGCCAGCACGACGGTGCCCTTCGTGTAGCCCTCGACCTTGTCGAGGTGCTGCTCGAGCTGGGCCACCGCGCGCTTCATGACCTCTGCGGACTGCAGGACGAAGGGCAGGATGAGCTCGCCGGCGCCGAACTTGTCCCCGACTTCCTTCATGGCGGGCAGCAGCACCTTGTTGAGCACGGGGACCGCGCCGAGCTTCTGCACGGCCAGCTCGATCTGGTCCTCGACGCCGTCGCGCTTGCGCCGCAGGATGTGCCAGTGCAGCGCCTCCTCGGGCGTCATGCCCGCGGTGGGGTCGGCCTTCTCGACCTCCGCGTCCTCGCCGCGCGACTCGAAGTGCTGGATGTAGCGCTCCAGCGCGTCGTCGCGCTTGTTGAAGACGAGGTCGTCGGCGAGCGCCCGCTCCTCCTCGGAGATCTCGCCGTAGGGCGTGATGTGGTTCGGGTTGACCATCGCGAGGTCCAGGCCGGCCTCGACGCAGTGGTGCAGGAAGACCGAGTTGAGGACGGAGCGGGCGGGGACGCCGATGCCGAAGGAGACGTTGGAGACGCCGAGCGACGTCTTGACGCCGGGGAGGCGCTCCTTGACCAGCGCGATGCCCTCGATCGTGGCCACGGCGGAGGGCTTCCACTCCTCCTCGCCCGTGGTCAGCGTGAAGGTCAGGACGTCGAAGACGAGGTCCTCGCGCGGGAGGCCGTGGGACTCGGCCAGCGCGGTGATGCGCTCGGCGACCTCGAGCTTGCGCTCGGCGGTCTTGGCCATGCCGACCTCGTCGATGGTCAGCGCGATGAGCGCCGCGCCGTGCTCGACGGCCATCGGGATGACGACGTTGGCCTTGTCCTCGCCCGCCTCGAGGTTGATCGAGTTGACCAGCGCGCGACCCGGGATCTGGTCCAGGGCCGTGGCCAGCACGTCGGGCTCGGTCGAGTCGATCTGGATCGGCGTGGGCTGGGTGAGCGAGACGCGCTTGACGACCTGGCGCATCTGCTCCTCCTCGTCCTGGCGCTCCGTGAGCGCGACGCAGAGGTCCAGGACGTGGGCGCCGCCCTCCACCTGGTCCTCGGCGATCTGCATGATCGCGTCGTAGTCGCCGGCCAGGAGGAGCTCCTTGGCCTTGCGCGAGCCCTGCGAGTTGACCCGCTCGCCGACGATGGTCGGGCGGGGGGCCTGGACGAGCGGCGTGGCCGCGATCATCGAGGAGAGGAACGGCAGGCGCTCGGTCGGGCGGGGGGCGACGGGCACGCGGCCGACGCAGGCCTCGCGCATGGCGGCGATGTGCTCCGGCGTGGTGCCGCAGCAGCCGCCGACGATGCCGACGCCGTAGTTCTCGACGAACTCGCCGAGGACCTTCGCGAGCTCCCCCGGGCCCTCGGGGAAGATCGTCTCGCCGTCGGGCCCCTGCAGGGGCAGGCCGGCGTTCGGGATGCAGTGGACGGGCTTGGTGGAGTGTTCGCCGAGGTAGCGGATCGCGTCGCGCATGTCCTCGGGGCCCGTGGAGCAGTTCAGGCCGACGACATCGACGCGCAGCGCCTCCAGCGTGGTGAGCACGGAGGCGATGTCGGTGCCCAGCAGCATCTTGCCGCCGTTGGGCAGCAGGGAGACCGAGGCCTGGATCGGGACGGAGCGCCCCTCCTCCTTGAAGGCCTCGCGCATGCCGAAGATGGCCGCCTTGACCTCGAGGATGTCCTGCGCGGTCTCGACGATCATGAGGTCGACGCCGCCGCGCAGCAGCCCGGAGGTCTGCTCGCGGAAGACCTCGACGAGCTCGCGGAAGCGGATCTGGCCCAGCGAGGGGTCGTCCGAGGCGGGCAGGTAGCCCGTCGGCCCGATGGAGCCCGCGACGAAGCGCTGCTCGCCCACGGCCTTGCGGGCGATCTCGGCCGCGCGCTGGTTGATCTCCATCGTGTGGGCGGCCAGGCCCCACTCGTCGAGCTTCAGGCGCGAGGCCTGGAAGGTGTCGGTCTCCACGACGTCGGCGCCCGCCTCGACCATGGACGCGTGCACGCCCTCGATGACGTCGGGGCGGTTGAGGACCAGGACCTCGTGGGCGCGGCCGGGGAGCTTGTAGTCCTCCTCGAGGGAGAGGTCGAACTGCTCGAGCGTCGCGCCCATGCCGCCGTCGAAGACGACGACACGTTCTTGCACGGCGGCCAGGTAGTCACGCTCCATGGCGCGCACTTTACCAGCGGGAGGGCCAACCTTGACACGACCGTGCGAAGGTTCAGGTCGCTCGCGCGACGAGCTGTTGCAGTAGCAATTGTGAGAGCGGGTTCCAACACGCCGTCGAACGGGGTAGCTTGCCCTGCGGCACGCCTCGGGGGGAGCGTCCGGGTCCGCCCGGCGTGGCCCCCGGCGGGGTGCCCACGTCAACACAAACACCGGGGGGTGGGCGGATGGGTCCGCGCTCCTCCCTCAGGAGGCCCATGTCAACTCGCTCCCCCAAGATCGCGCGACGCGCGATCCCCGCCGTCGCCTCGGTCGCGGCCCTCGGCGCCCTCGCCGCCCTGCCGACCGCCGGCAACGCGGACGTCCGCCACGTGCCCGGCACGGGCAACGGCGTCCAGCTCACCACCGACGCGCCCGACCTGCGCTCCACCGCGATCGTGTCGGGCAACCGCGTCCGCTACTGCTTCGACGAGGTCATCAGCGCGGTCACGCCGGCGCAGTTCTACGTGCTGACCTACGACTCCACGCGCTTCCTGCAGGCGTCCGGCGGTCAGGTCGACGTCGACAACGCCTCGTGCGCCATCGTCCAGTTCCCGGGCAACGCCGACCTGTCCCAGGGCACCATCGGCCAGACCGGCCCTGACGCCGTCGCCGATTCGGCCAACGAGCGCAGCTACCCCGCCTCCGAGCCCCTCGGCGGCTCGACGGCCTCCCCGCGCCTCGGCGCGACCACCGGCCCCGACCTCTCGGGCGTCACGGCGGACCGCAACGCCAACACGCTGACCTTCACGTTCGACGAGGCCCTCGCGGCCGGCACCGCCGACCCGGCGAACTTCCGCTTCACCAACGAGAGCGGCCAGACGGTCGCGGGGGCGACCGCCGCCATCTCGGGTGCGTCGGTGACCGTCGCCTACCCGGGCACCGCTCCCGTGGGCGCCGCCGCTCGCGCGCTCGTGCGCGCCGGTGCTGTCACCGACGTCGCCCAGTCGGGCTCCTTCATCGCCGGACGCGCGGCGACGACCCCGAACGGCGCGGACTCGTTCCGCCTCAAGGACGTCGG
>CAXUES010000095.1:0-6438 GCA_964250185.1 uncultured Solirubrobacteraceae bacterium
GGAGGGGGAGATCGTCACGCTCATCGGCTCCAACGGCGCCGGCAAGAGCACGACGCTGCGCTCCATCTCGGCGATCACGCCGATCCGGACCGGCTCGATCAAGTTCGAGGGCCAGGAGATCTCCGCGCTGCCCGCGCAGGAGATCGTCTCGCTGGGGATCGCGCAGTCGCCGGAGGGCCGGCACTGCTTCCAGCGCATGACCGTGCGCGAGAACCTCGACCTCGGCGCGTACCTGCGCAAGGACAAGGCCGAGATCAAGCAGGACATCGACCGCGTCTTCGACCTCTTCCCGCGCCTCAAGGAGCGCGAGAAGCAGAAGGCCGGGACCATGTCCGGCGGTGAGCAGCAGATGCTGGCCATCGGCCGCGCGCTGCTGGCCAAGCCCCGCCTGCTGCTCCTCGACGAGCCCTCGATGGGGATCGCCCCGATCCTCGTCGATCGCATCTACGAGACGATCACCGAGATCAACAAGCAGGGGATGACCATCCTGCTGGTGGAGCAGAACGCCAACTACGGCCTGGGCGTGTCCCATCGCGCCTACGTGCTGGAGACGGGCGCGGTGGTGCTCTCCGACCAGTCGGAGAAGCTGCGCTCGAACCCCGACGTCCAGAACGCCTACCTCGGAGCCTGACCATGACCCTCGTGCTCGGGCTCCTCGGAGCCAACGCCTTCTGGCTGCTGTTCGTGTGGATGCTCTCGGCGATCGCCGCGGCCTACCTGTCGGAGCGCAAGGGCTACGGCGACAAGCCGGGCCTGGCCACGGGCCTGCTGCTGACGGTCATCGGGCCGATCATCTGGCTCTTCGTGCCGGCCAAGGCCGACTCGCGCTGGAAGCGCCTGGGCCCCGTCGGCTCGACGCCCAGGGGCAAGGCCGCCGGAGCCTGAGGCCGTGGGCGGGAGCGGGGCGAGGCGGTAGCCTCGCCCCCTCGCATGCCGGTGCAGACGTTGCCTGAGGCCATCGACCGCCTCGCCTCACGGGAGGACCTCACCGCGCAGGAGGCGGGTGCCGTGCTCGCCGAGATCATGGCGGGCAACGCGTCGGACGCCCAGATCGCGGGCTTCCTCATCGCCCTGCGGACCAAGGGCGAGACCCGCTCGGAGCTCGCCGGCCTGGCCGCGACGATGCGCGCCCTGGCCACCCCGGTGCCGTGCAGGCGCGACGACCTGGTGGACACCGCCGGCACGGGCGGCGGCCGGCCGACGTTCAACGTCTCCACGACCGCCGCGATCATCGCCGCCGGCGCGGGCTGTCCGATGGCCAAGCACGGCAACCGCTCGGCCACGGGGCTCTCGGGCTCGGCCGACGTGCTGGAGGCGCTCGGCGCCCGGATCGACCTGGATCCCGTCGCCGTCGGGCGCTGCGTGGACGAGGTGGGCTTCGGGTTCATGTTCGCGCCCGCCCACCACGCCGCCACGCGCTTCGTGGTCCCCGTCCGCAAGGAGCTCGCGGTGCGCACGATCTTCAACTTCCTCGGCCCGCTGACCAACCCGGCGGGCGCGCGCCGCCAGCTCATCGGCGTGTCCGACCCGCGCATGGTCGAGGTCATGGCGGGCGCGCTGGCCGAGCTCGGCTGCGACCGGGCGCTGGTAGTGTCGAGCGCGGATGGCCTGGACGAGATGAGCACGTCGGCAGCGACGTCGGTCGTCGAGGTCGAGGGGACGCAGCTGCGCCGCTACGAGGTGCGTCCCGAGGACGTCGGCCTGCGGTCCGTGGACCCGTCCGCGGTCCGCGGCGGCACCCCGGCGCACAACGCGGAGATCACCCGCGCGGTGCTCGCGGGCCGCGCCGGCCCCGAGCGCGACATCGCCGTGCTCAACGCGGGCGGCGCGATCTACGCCGGTGGCGTGGCGGGCTCCCTGGCCGAGGGCGTCGACCTCGCTGCCCAGGCGATCGACGGCGGCGCGGCGGCCGAGGCCCTCGAGGGCTTCCGGGCGCTCACCCACGAGCTCGTGGCAGCCTGACGTGGCCGGCGTGCTGGACCGCATCGTCGAGCAGACGCAGAAGGACGTGCGCAAGCGGCGCAAGCAGCGCCCGCTGGCCGAGCTGGAGCGCCGCCTGGAGACCCGCGCGGACGACCGCCCGTTCTCCGAGGCGCTGACCCGCCCGGGCATCTCGGTCATCGCCGAGCACAAGCGCCGCTCTCCCTCGGCGGGCGAGATCAGCGCCGGGGCGACGGTCACCGAGGTCGTGCAGGCCTACGAGCGCGGCGGCGCCGCCGCCCTGTCGGTGCTCACCGAGGGCCCGCACTTCGGGGGCTCGCTGGACGACCTCGCCGAGGCGCTGCAGGCCGTGCGCCTGCCCGTGCTGCGCAAGGACTTCATCGTCGACCCCTACCAGCTCGTGGAGTCCGCGGTGGCGGGCGCCGACGCGATCCTGCTCATCGTCGCCGCGCTCGAGCCGCGCCAGCTCGCCGAGCTGCACGAGGAGGCCCGCCAGCTCGACCTCGACGTCGTGGTGGAGGTCCACAGCGAGGAGGAGCTCTCCGTCGCCCTGGAGGTCCTCGACGCCGACGTCATCGGCATCAACAACCGCGACCTCAGCGACTTCACCGTGGACGTCGAGCGCACCTACGAGCTGCTGGCCGACGTCCCCGCGGGCAAGACGGTCGTCTCGGAGTCGGGCTTCACGAGCTACGAGCAGCTCGAGGAGCTCGAGCGCGTCGGCGTGGACGCCGTCCTGGTCGGGGAGTCGCTCATGCGCGCGCCCGACCCCGAGGCCGCCCTGCGCGCGCTGACCGGCGGCCACAGCGACGAGACCGGCACCTTCCAGCTCTAGGGGTTGATGCGCGCTTCAGGGCGCGCACCCAGACTCGGTGGCTGATGTCGTCCGGTCCGAGGAGCATGGTCGTCGCGGCCTCCGGCGCCGTCGTGGGCGCCGTCGTCGTGGTCGCCGCCGTCTCGCTGCTCGGGATGGGGGCGCGCACCACCACGACCACCGTCGTGCAGCAGGCGCCGCTCCGCGCGGGCAGCGTGGTGGGTGCGGCCACGACGCCCGAGCCCGACGCGCTCACGCCACGCTCGCTCTTCGAGCGCGACGCGCCGAGCGTCGTGCAGGTCCGCGCCGACGTCGTGCGCTCCGCCTCGGACGACCCCGGCGAGCTCGTCCGCTCCACGTCGCACGGCTCGGGCTTCGTCGTCGACGCCACCGGCCACGTGCTCACCGCCGCGCACGTCGTGGCCGGGGCGGTGAAGGTCACGGTCGCGCTGACCGCCCGGCGCGTGGTGGAGGCCGACGTCGTCGCCCGCGACAGCGCGAGCGACCTCGCCGTGCTCGCGCTCGATGCCGACGACGAGCGCCTGCGCGCCCTCACGCTCGGCGACGGCGACGCCGCCCAGGTCGGCGACCCGGTGGTCGCGATCGCCAACCCCTACGGCGCGGAGCGCACGCTCACCCAGGGCGTGGTCTCCGGGCGCCAGCCCCGCGTGACCGCCGTCGGCGGGGGGACGATCGCCGACGTCATCCAGACCGACGCCGCCGTGGATCCCGCGGGCTCCGGCGGGCCGATCCTCGACGCGGCGGGCCGGGTCATCGGCGTGGCCACGCGGCTGGGCGACCAGGACGGCGACGCCGACGAGACCTGCGTCGTGGTGCCGATCGAGACGGCCCAGCGGGTGCTGCGCGACCTGGGCGAGGGCACCTCGACGGCGGCGGCCTACCTCGGCGTGGGCGGCCTGACGATCGACGCGTCCCTGTCCTCGCTCGCGCTGCCCACGGGCGCCGGCGTGCTCGTGCAGTCCGTGCAGACCGGGTCGCCCGCCGCGAAGGCGGGCATCCGCGCGGGGACGATGACCCAGACGCTGCCCGACGGCACGAGCGTCCTGGTCGGCGGCGACGTCGTCCTGGCCGTCGACTCGCGGCCCGTGGGCTCGGCCGACGACCTCGCGGCGGCGCTCGACGCCCACCGCACGGGCGACCGCGTGCGCGTCGACCTGCTGCGCGGCACGACCCGGACCTCGGTCGAGGTCCGCCTGGGTCGCGGACCGGGCTGAGCGCCCTCGCCGGGCGCCGTCGCGGCCTACGATGGGCGCTCGTGCCCGACGACCGCCCGCCCCGCCGACCCCCGCGCTTCAAGGTGTGCGGGCTCACCCGCATCGAGGACGCCGTCGTGGCAGCCGACGCGGGCGCCTGGGCCCTCGGCGTCGTGCTCGCCCCGGGCTCGCCGCGGCGCGCCACGCTCGAGCAGGCCGGCGCCATCTCGGCCACCCTGCGCCGCCGCGCGCTGGTGGTCGGCGTCTTCGTCAACCAGCCCCTGGACGACGTCGTCCGAGCCGTCGACTTCGCCGGCCTGACCGGCGTGCAGCTCCACGGCGACGAGGGCCCGAGCTTCGCCTCGGAGGTCGCCCGGCGCACCGGCGTGAAGGTCATCAAGGCCGCGCGGATCGGCGCGGCCGCCGACGTGCAGGCCCTCGACGCCTTCCGCAACGTCGACTTCCAGCTCATGGACGCCGGCGCGGCGGCGCCCGGCGAGCCGCGCGGCGGCACCGGGCGCACCTTCGACTGGGCCCTGGCCCGCGGGCGCCGGTCGTCCGTGCCGCTGCTGGTCGCGGGCGGCATCGGCCCGGAGAACGTCGGCGAGGCGATCCTCGCGGCGCGCCCCTTCGGCGTGGACGCGAGCTCCTCGCTGGAGTCCGCGCCGGGCATCAAGGACCACGACCGCATCGACGCCTTCGCCGCCGCGGTCCGGGCGGCGGGCGAGCAGCTGGCCGAGCAGGACGCCGACCGAGAGGGCACCCCCGCATGAGCACCACCGTCACCACCGCCGTCCAGCACCGCTTCGGCCCCTACGGCGGCCAGTACGTCCCCGAGACGCTCATGCCGGCGCTCGCCGAGCTCGAGCAGGCCTGGGTCCGCTACAAGGAGGAGGCCGACTACCGCGCCGAGCTCGACGAGCTCCTGCGCGACTTCGCCGGCCGGCCCTCGCCGCTGTACCGCGCCCGCCGCCTCAGCGAGCACGCGGGGCGCGCCATCTACTTGAAGCGCGAGGACCTCAACCACACGGGGTCGCACAAGATCAACAACGCGCTCGGCCAGGCGCTGCTCGCCCAGCGGATGGGCAAGCGGCGCATCATCGCCGAGACCGGGGCGGGCCAGCACGGCGTCGCCACGGCCACGGCCTGCGCGCTGCTCGGCCTGGACTGCGTCGTCTACATGGGGACGGAGGACATCCGCCGCCAGCGCCCCAACGTCCAGCGCATGGAGCTCCTCGGGGCGACCGTCACGCCGGTGGAGGCGGGGACGGGCACGCTCAAGGACGCGACCTCCCAGGCGATCCGCGACTGGGTGGCCAACGTCGAGGACACGCACTACATCATCGGGTCGGTCGTCGGCCCGGCGCCGTACCCGTCCATCGTCCGCGACCTGCAGCGCCAGATCGGCGACGAGGCCCGCCGCGACCTGCTCGAGCGCGAGGGGCGCCTGCCCGACCGCGTCGTGGCCTGCGTCGGCGGCGGCTCCAACGCCATGGGCATCTTCGCCGCCTTCGTGGCCGACGCGGGCGTGCAGCTCATCGGCGTCGAGGGGGCGGGGGAGGGCATCGCGTCCGGCCGCCACGGCGCGCCGCTCACCGCGGGCGACGCCGCGGGGATCCTGCACGGCTCGATGAGCGCGATCATGCAGGACGCCGACGGGCAGGTGCTCGAGGCCTACTCGATCTCGGCCGGCCTGGACTACCCCGGCGCCGGGCCCGAGCACGCGTGGCTGCGCGACCAGGGCCGCGCGACCTACGTCGGCGTCTCCGACGAGGACGCGCTGCGGGCGTTCACCACCACCGCGCGCCTGGAGGGCATCGTCCCCGCGCTGGAGACCGCCCACGCGCTGCACCACGTGCTCGAGGAGCCCTCGGATTCGACGTTGGACCTCGTCTGCCTGTCGGGCCGCGGCGACAAGGACCTCGCCGAGGTCCTCGCGCGCCTCGGCGCCGAGGAGGCCTGACCCGTGGCCACCGACCAGGCCCCGCTCCAGGCGACCACCGCGGGCGAGGAGGCGATCGCCGCGGCGTTCGCCGGCGCCAGGACGCAGGGCCGGCGCGCCGCGTTGATGCCCTACCTCATGGGCGGCTTCCCCTCGCTGGAGGCCTCCGCGCGGATCGGCGAGGCCTACGCCGACGGCGGCGCGGACCTCGTCGAGCTCGGCGTGCCCTACTCCGACCCGCTGGCGGACGGGCCCGTCATCCAGGCCGCGGGCTCTCAGGCCCTGCGCGCCGGAGCGACCTTCGACGGCGTCCTCGGCGTCTGCGAGCGCCTGGCGCCGCGGCTGCCGGTCGTCTGCATGACCTACGCGAACGTCCTGCACGCGCGGGGGGCCGACGCGGCCCTCGGCGGCCTTCGGCAGGGTGGACGGATCGAGAGCGGCCAGCTTGGCCAGGCCGGCGGGCGACAGGACATCCGCCGCGAAGTCCGGCACGAGGCGGCAGGCGACCGCGCCGTGGATGGCCGCCC
>CAXUES010000095.1:6448-9496 GCA_964250185.1 uncultured Solirubrobacteraceae bacterium
GCGGGGGGCCGACGCGGCCCTCGGCGCGCTGCGCGACGCGGGCGCCTCGGGCGTCATCGTGCCCGACCTGCCCCTGGAGGAGGGGGAGGAGGTGCGCGCCGCCGCCCGCACCGCCGGCCTCGCGGTCGTCCCGCTCGCCGCCCCGACCACCCCGGAGGAGCGCCTGGCCCGCATCGGCGCCGGCGCCAAGGGCTTCCTCTACTGCGTGTCGGTCACCGGCACCACGGGGGAGCGGGCCGCGTTGGCCGACGCGTTCGCCGAGGTGATCGGCCGGGCCAAGGCGGCCACGAGCGTGCCCGTGGCGCTCGGCTTCGGCATCGGGACGCCCGAGCAGGCGCGGCAGGCCGCCGACGCGGGCGCCGACGGGGTCATCGTCGGCACGCGCCTGGTCCGCGCCGCCGCCGAGGCCGACGATCCCGTGCGCGCCGTGCGCGACCTCGTGGCGGGCCTCGCCGCGGGGCTGGCCACGGACGCGACGGAGTAGCCTGCCGCCCATGGGCATCGTCGTCGCAGGCACCGCAGGGCTCGTCGTCTGGATCGTCCTCTGGTCGATCGGCGTCAAGAGCTTCGACGCCTTCCTCATCACGATCCTCATGGTCGTCATCGCCGCGACCGCCACGCTGGCCGGCAAGTACCTGCCCGGCCAGCCGGGCGGCCTGGCCGACCGCGACGACTGAGCCTCCCCTTGGTCGCAGGGCCCCTGCGCCGGGGCGTGGCGCTGGCCGCGCTCGTCGCGAGCACGAGCGCCGCCCTCGCGGGCTGCTCCACCGACGGCACCGACTCCGCCGCCACCGGCTCCACGACGCTGAGCGTCTACCTCGGCCTCCCGCTGCAGGGGCCGTCCGCCGCCGAGTCCGACGGCCTCGCGCAGGGCGCCAAGCTCGCCCTGGCGCAGGCCGGCGGGCGCGTCGGCCCGTTCACCGTCAAGGTCGCGGTGCTCGACGACAGCACCGGCGCGAAGGGCACGTGGGACGCCGCCACGACCTCCGAGGTCGCCCGGCGCGTCATCCGCGACCGCACGACGGTCGCCTACATCGGCGACGCCGACGCGGGCGCCACCGCGATCTCGCTGCCGCTGACCAACGCCGCGGGCATCCTCCAGGTCGCGCCGCGCGCGACCTACGCCGGGCTGACGACGGCGCAGGGCGGCGCGCCGGGCGAGCCGGACCGCTTCCGCCCCTCCGGCCGCCAGAGCCTCGTCCGCGTGGTGCCCCAGGACGCGGGCCAGGTCCGCGCGCTCGTGGCCGCCGCGCGGGAGCGGGGCTGCCGCCGCGTGGCGCTCGTCGCCGACCGGGGCCTGGGGCCGCTGGGCCTCGTGCGCTCCCTGGACGCCGCGCTCGGCGACCGGGTCGCCTCCTCGACGGTGGTCGCGGCGCCGGACGAGGTCGCCGCCACCGTGCGCACGGCGGCCGCCGCGCCCTGCGCGCTCTACGCCGCGGGACCGTCCCCGTGGAGCGCCGGCCTGCTCGACGACCTCCACGCGGCCGCTCGGGGGCAGGTGCTGCTCGGCAGCGACGGCGTGGCCTCGGCGGGCGTCCTCGCGGCGCTCGGGGCCCGCACGCAGGCCGCGCTCACGGTGGCCACGCCCGCCCCGGTCACCCAGCCCGCCGCCTTCGCCGCCGCCTACCGCGCGGCCTACGAGCAGGCGCCGACCCCGACCGCCGTCTACGGCTACGAGGCCATGCAGGTCGTGCTGCGCGGCATCCGGGACGCCGGCCCCGACGGCGGCAACCGCCGCGCGGTCATGTCGGCGGCCGGCCGGGGCGTGCTCGGCGGCCTGGCGCTCGGGCCCGCCCGCGTGCTCCCCGGAGGCGACCTGGCGCGCGGATCGTGGTCGCTGGGCGCCGTGCGGGATGGGTCGCCCGCCGACCTGCGCGCCGCGCCGGACGCGGGCTCCAGGTAGCGTCGGGAGCTGTCGCGGGCGCTTGCCTTCCCCTTGATGTGCCCTGGCTAGTCTCCTGACATGTCAGAGGACCCGCGACTCGCCGCCGATGATCCGCGTCGAGCACCGCTGAACCAGGATCCGGAGCGCCCGCGCCGCGGGAGCCGGGAGAAGACGCCCGAGCGCACCCCGTGGCGGGTGGACCCCGCCAAGGACGGTCGCGGCGCCGATCCCGCCGCCACCAAGTCGACGGGCCCGTTCGGCAAGCGCCCGATCTGGCAGCAGGTCGCGGTCTTCATCGTCATCGTCGTGATCCTCAACGCCGTGGTCGCCTCGGTGCTGCCGCGCAACGAGGACCCGGCCCGCATCTCCTACACGCCGTACTTCCTGCAGCAGGTCAACTCGGGCAACGTGCGCGAGATCTCCTCGCGCGGGGAGACGGTCTCCGGCGAGTTCCGCAACGCGGTGGACCCGCCCGGCAAGGCGGGCTCGACCACGACCTTCCAGACGGAGGTCCCGACCTTCGCCAACACCGATCAGCTCGCGGCGCTCCTGCAGAGCAAGGGCGTGGAGATCAACGCCGAGGCCCCGACGCAGGGGCGCTCCTTCCTGGCCCAGTTCCTCATCTCCCTGCTGCCGATCCTGCTGCTCGTCGGCGTCTTCGTGTGGATCGCGCGCCGCGCGGCCAGCGCGCAGGCCGGCGGCATGGGCGGCTTCGGCCGCTCCAAGGCCAAGCGCGTGGACGCGAACTCCACCCGCACGACCTTCGACGACGTCGCGGGCATCGAGGAGGCCGAGGAGGAGCTCAAGGAGATCGTCGACTTCCTCAAGGACCCCGACAAGTACAAGTCGCTCGGCGCCCGCATCCCGAAGGGCGTCCTGCTCTCGGGCCCTCCCGGCACGGGCAAGACGCTCCTGGCCCGCGCCATGGCCGGCGAGGCCGACGCGGCGTTCTTCACGGCCAGCGCCGCGGAGTTCATCGAGATGATCGTGGGCGTCGGCGCCTCGCGCGTCCGTGACCTCTTCGAGCAGGCCAAGAAGGCCAGCCCGGCGATCATCTTCATCGACGAGCTCGACGCCATCGGCCGCGCCCGCGGCGGCAACGGCGGCATCGGCGGCCACGACGAGCGCGAGCAGACGCTCAACCAGATCCTCACGGAGATGGA